>JACPNS010000012.1 GCA_016185345.1 Solirubrobacterales bacterium
ATCGACAGCTCGCAGACGACAGCGCTCGTCACCAACGCACTTGGAATGGCCGTTGGCGAACGCAACCCAGGCGTCGGCTCGATAATTCACAGCGACCGCGGAGCTCAATTTACGTCTTGGGCGTTCAGCCACAAGGTCAAGGGCGCAGGCCTCGCCCCGTCGATGGGCTCTGCCCGATCGGCCCATGACAACGCAATGATGGAATCGTTCTGGGCTCGCATGCAAGTTGAACTGCTCAACCGCAAACGATGGAAGACGAGGATCGAACTAGCAACGGCCATTCACGACTACATCGAGCTCTTTCACAACACCAAGCGCCGGCACAGCGCTCTCAATATGCTGACGCCGGTTGAGTTCGAAACTCAACACCAATCAAACCAACTGGCTGCTTGATTCTCGAATAGCGAGTCCACCAAAGCCGGGGCAGATCAAGGGTCAACCAAATGCGGGGCAGACCCATAAGCACCTTCGGGTGGCCGGGGGCGTATCCGGCCTCACGGCCTCGCTGCCGCCCGTCAAACGCATTGTCGTTCAGCGTGTTGGGCTCGGCCGCTTCTTACGCATTTGGCGTTGACCGCCGATATACTGGCATCACGCTATGACGTAGGCGGTTGCTTTCGCTTCCACCTTCGATCAACAAAAACGGCCAGGGCTCTCGCCCCGGCCGTTTTTGTTTAACGGGTCACTTGCGGCCACTGGCGACAAGCAACAGCACGATCAACGCTATGACGTAAGCCGTTGCGCTCTCCATACCCACCTCCTTTTGATCACGGTCGAACCGGATCGTCCGACCACGTACGCCGTCACCGGCCGACGCGATCGAGAAAGTGCCGTCCTCAGAGTCTGACCGACCTCCCGGCGAACACGTGTTCTGTCCGAATCGCCTCGTTAGCTCTTTGCGTCAAACGCATGGAGGCGTTCACTCGATGAACGAATGGGACTGTCCGATCAACTGTGTGAGCATCCGAGTTAGTTGATTGTGTGAGCGAATCCTATTTCAGTCGGGTATCCGATCGCCGAAGTGGATCTTCAGAGCCGTCAGAGCCGACGACCAGTTATGGCACCTAGAATCCCCCGCAAATGCCAGCACTCACCTTCGACTCAAACGGGCTGATCCCATGCATCGTCCAGGACGCCGACACCGGCGCCGTGCTGACGCTTGCCTACATGAACGAGGAATCGCTCAAGAAGACGCAGGAGACAGGGGAGACCTGGTTCTTCTCGCGTTCGCGAAATGAGCTCTGGCACAAGGGTGAGACCAGCGGCAACATCCAGAAGGTGCGCGAGCTGCGTTACGACTGTGACGGCGACGCGATCCTCGCTCTCGTCGAGCCAACCGGCCCTGCCTGCCACACGGGCGAGACGACCTGCTTCTACCGCGGTTTTGAAGGCGATCCGCGCACCCAGCGCTTCGAAGCCCCGGGCGAGCTGAGCCGCACGCTCGCCGCGCGCCGCGCCGAGATGCCCGAAGGCTCCTACACGACCCAGCTTCTGAACGACCCTCCGTTCATCGCCGAGAAGGTCCTTGAAGAGGCCGAAGAGGTCACCCGCGCGGCGCGCGAAGAGACCGACGAACGCGTTGCCGACGAGGCTGCCGACGTGATCTACCACCTCGCGGTCCTGATGACCCAGCGTGGGCTGAGCCTGCAGGATGCCTTCCAAGTTCTCAACGAACGCGCACGCTGATGGCGCTGCCCTCGCTCGAGAAGGTCCGCACCCTTGCCGCGAATGGCAGCACCGTCATCCCGATCAGCGAGTCGTTCATCGAGGACGTTGAGACGCCTGTATCCGCGTTTCTAAAGCTGCGCGGCGACGGCCCAGCCTTTCTGCTCGAGTCGGCCGAGCAGGGCAACCGCTTCGGCCGTTGGTCATTCATCGGCGTCAAGCCACGTGCGCTGATCACCCTGAAGGAAGGAGCGCTGACCGTCGGCGGTGTCGCGACTGAATTCAGTGATCCGTATCGCGCGGTTGCCGACGACCTGGCCAAGTACGTCCCGGCGGAGCTGCCGGAGTCCGACCTTCCGCCGGTCACCGGCGGCGCGGTCGGCCTCTTTGGTTACGACCTCGTCCGCTACGTAGAACCAGTGCTCGGCGAGCCGAATCCCGATCCAGTCGGATTGCCCGACATGGCTCTGACGATCACCGGCGCGCTCGTCGCCTTTGACCACTTCAAACACCAGCTCACGGTGATCGCAAACGTCTTCCTCGATGAGGGCGCAGACGTGGACGCCGCCTACGCCGAGGCCGAGCAGACGATCGCCGAGATTCGCGAGAAGCTCAGCGGCCCGGTGCCGCGCATGGAGAAGCGCGAAACGGCGCCGGCCGAAGAGTTCGAATCAAACATCGGAGACGACGGCTACGCAAACGCCGTAGAAGCGGTGAAGGAGTACGTCCGCGCCGGCGACGCCTACCAAGTGGTCCCGTCCCAGCGCTGGAGCGGCGAATGCCCCGTCGATCCATTCAGCGTCTATCGCGGCATCCGCGCTGTGAACCCGTCGCCATACATGTACTTCCTTGAGTTTGATGACTTTCACATCGCCGGCGCATCACCCGAGCCACTTGTCAGGGTCACCGGCCGCCACGCCGAATACCGCCCGATTGCCGGCACCAGGCCGCGCGCAGAAGATCCGGCCGCAGATGTCGCCCTTGGCGACGAGTTGCTCGCGGACGAGAAGGAAGTTGCCGAGCACGTGATGCTGGTCGACCTCGGTCGCAACGATCTCGGCCAGGTCTGCGAATACGGCTCGGTGAAGGTCGACGACCTGATGCGCATCGAGACCTTCAGCCACGTGATTCACATCGTCAGTCAGATCAGCGGCACGCTCAAAGAGGGCGAGTCGGCGATCGAGCTGCTGCGCAGTTGTCTTCCGGCTGGCACATTGAGCGGCGCGCCAAAGGTGCGAGCGATGGAGATCATCGACGAGCTCGAGCCGGTCAAGCGCGGTGCCTACGCTGGAGCGATCGGCTATGTGGATTTCGGCGGCAACCTCGACACATGCATCGTGATTCGCACCGTCGTGATCAAGGACGGCATTGCCCACGTGCAGGCAGGCGGCGGTATCGTCGCCGACTCCGATGCCGCGACCGAGGTCGCAGAAACCCATGCGAAGTCGCGCGCGGTCTTCAAGGCTTTGGAACTCGCAGCGGCGCAAGAGGATTGGGCATGAAGGTTCTGATCATCGACAACTACGACTCGTTCACGTACAACCTCGTGCAGTACCTCGGCGAGCTTGGCGCGGAGATCGAGGTCGTGCGCAACGACGCAGAATCGATCGAAGAGCTTCAGGCGCGCAGCCCCGACCGCGTGGTCGTTTCGCCCGGGCCGTGCACGCCCAACGAGGCGGGCGTGTCACTCGAATCGATCAAGACTTTTGCCGAGGCCGGCGTGCCGGTGCTCGGCGTCTGCCTTGGGCACCAGGCGCTCGGTCAGGTCTTTGGCGGCGAAGTCGTTCGCGGGACCCCGACCCACGGCAAGACCGCATTGGTCGTTCACGACGGCAAGACGATCTTTGCGGACGTCGAGTCTCCGATTGAGGTCGCTCGCTACCACTCGCTTGTCGTGAAGCCAGAAACGCTGCCGGACGTTCTCGAAGTCAGCGCAACGACGAACGCGCCCGAGGGCAAGATCATCATGGGCCTGCGCCACAAGGAGCTTCCAGCTCAGGGCGTGCAATTCCACCCTGAATCGATCTTGACCGGCACCGGGCTTGCACTTCTCGCAAACTTTCTGCGTTCGTAGCGATTTCATTACACATTGCAATGTGTATAGTGATACACATGCGAACGAATATCGAGATTGACGATGACGTACTGCGAGCGGCGCAGAAGGTGGCCGGCACCACGACCAAGCGGGAAACCGTGGACTATGCGCTGCGCGAGCTGGCGGCCCGGCAGAAGCGGCTCGATTTCCTGAAGCTCCGTGGAAAGGTCGCTTGGGAAGGCGACCTCGACGACATGCGCGCTGGTCGCGAATGGTCGTTGTAGACACCAGCGTCTGGGTCGACTTCCTTCGCGGTGTCGACAGCGATGAGGCTTCGGTCCTCACAAATCTCATCGTCACCGGCCAAGAAGTCGCCCTGACTGATCTCACCTTCACGGAACTCCTTCAAGGAGTGAAGTCCGATGACAAAGCGAAAATGCTCTCCCAGGAGTTGAAAGCCTTCAGCATTCTGCGTCTTGGAAGCTTGGATGACTTCGAGTCCGCCGCCACAATGTTTCGAGCGACCCGCAATCAAGGCAAGTCGGTCAGAAAGACGATCGACTGCCTGATCGCAGCGGTGTGCGTGAGCGCGGATGCGGAGCTTCTACACAAGGACGTTGACTTCGACCGACTCGCGGATGTCTCCGATCTGAAGATCCTTGAGTTCGGGATCTGACAAGCTTTCCACGTGAACGCCGAACCGATCATTCCGAACCCGTCTGTGACGGAGGCAATCGATGCCGCTGCATCGGGCGATGACCTCTCGACCGGAACAGCAGCTGGAGTGCTCGATGAGATCATGTCGGGGCGCGTGGGAGAGGTTCAGACCGCCGCCTTCCTGATCGCCCTGCGAACCAAGGGCGAGACTGCCGACGAATTGGCCGGACTTGCACGGACGATGCGCCACCACGCGCTCCCTGTGAGCACCGGTCGTGACGATCTTGTGGACACGGCAGGCACGGGCGGAGGGACGCCGACCTTCAACGTCTCGACCACGGCCGCGTTCGTCGCTTGCGGTGCCGGTTGTGCAATCGCCAAGCACGGCAACAGGTCAAACACCAGCAAGAGCGGCAGCGCCGACCTGCTCGAGGCGCTCGGCGCCAACATCGAGCTCGATCCGGAAGCAGTCGCCGAACTGATCGATGAGATCGGCTTCGGGTTCATGTTCGCGCCGGCCTACCACGCGGCGATGAAGTACGTCGTCCCGGTCCGCAAGGCGCTCGCCGTAAGAACCGCTTTCAACTTCCTCGGCCCGCTCACGAACCCCGCAGGCGCCAGTCACCAGCTGATCGGCGTCTCCGACCCGCGCTTCCAAGACGTCATCGCGCAGGCGCTTGCCGAACTCGGCACTGAGCACTCGATGGTCGTCCACGGCATGGAGAAACTCGACGAGCTTTCAGCCACCCAGTCAACTCGAGTCACCGAAATCCGCGGCAGCGAAATCACCTCACACGAGGTGACTCCCGAAGATCTGGGCCTCGAAAGCGTCGAACCCGGCCGATTCTCCGCAGGAACTCCGGGCGAAAACGCAGCCACCACCCGCGCAGTGCTGAGTGGTTCCGACGGCCCAGACCGTACGCTTACGATCATCAATGCCGCAGCGGCGATCTACGTCGGCGGCAGGGCCAGCTCACTGGCCGATGGCGTGCAGCAGGCGACAAAGTCGATTGACTCAGGCGCCGCACATGACAAACTGAATCAGTTCGTGGAGCGTTCACAGCTCCTCGCCAGGTAGGGGAACACTCAGACACTTTGGGCAGCAGGATCGAAAACCTCATTTCCGTAACGCGAGACGAACTCGAGTCGCGCAAGCGCACCACGCCTGTCGCCGAGCTCGAAAAGCTGATTGCCTCGTCCAGCCGCGAGGGCAAGCCGTTCAACGAAGCGCTCGTGCGCCCCGGCCTTTCCGTGATCGCCGAGCACAAGCGTCGCTCGCCGAGCGTGGGTGAGATCCGCGCCGGTTCCACCGTTACCGAGATCGTCCAGGCCTACGAGCGCGGTGGCGCAGCGGCACTTTCCGTCCTGACCGACACCAAGAACTTCGGCGGCACGATCGCCGACCTCGACGAGGCTCGCGTCGCCAGCGGCCTGCCGATCCTTGCCAAGAACTTCCACATCGATCCGTACCAGCTTTACGAATCGGCAGCCCACGGTGCTGATGCGATCCTGATCGTCGTCGCGTCCGTGGACGAGCGCCGCCTCAATGAGCTCTACCAAGAGGCGCACTCGCTCGACCTCGACGTTCTCGTAGAGGTGCACAACGAGGAAGAGCTCGAGCAGGCATTCGAGCTTGATGCAGACGTGATCGGCATCAACAATCGCGACCTCGCCACCTTCGAGATTGACGTCGAGACCACTTTTGAGCTGATGGCCGACATCCCCACGGGGATCACGATCGTCGCCGAATCAGGCATCGCCAACATGGATCAGATCCGGCGCCTGGACGATGCCGGCGTGGATGCAGTGCTGATCGGCCAAGCACTGATGAGTTCTCCCGATGTGGAAGAAGCGTGTCGCGCGTTCACCCGCCTCGACGAGGACTAACACTGCCACAGCCTTTTTCTCAGGCTTCTCTCAGAAATCCCCGCAAGTATTGATCGTGGTTTGAGCACGAATTGCGGAAGTTATTCCGAGCGCACCGAAACGGAAGATCCGGTGTTCATGTGCCGACTTCCCTGCTAAATAAAGGACATGAACTCGATGAACGATTTTGACCAAACCCCTCAGTCGCCGGCATCCCGTGGCGGCTCAAGCGCCGGACTCTCGTTTGTGTCCGCCGTGATTGGTGGCGCGATAGTCGCCGCGATCATCGCTGTGCTGATCGTCACCGGAGTCATCGGTGACAAAGAGACGGTCGTGACCAGCAGCGGCGGCGTTGCGGCGACCACGGCGAACGCCAGCGGCGAGGCCAAGACGGTCGGCGCGATCTACAAGCAGGCCTCGCCTGCGGTCGTTTCACTTCAGACCCGCGTAGCGTCAGGAAGCGACAACGCCTTCGGCCAACAACAGGAAGGCACCGCGACGGGCACCGGCTTCGTGATCAGTGATGACGGCTACATCGTCACCAACGATCACGTGGTTGCTGGCTTCAAGGGCGATGTCAAAGTCACCTTCGGCGATGACAAAACGATCTCTGGAAAAGTGATCGGACAGGACCCCTCAAACGACATCGCAATCGTCAAGGTTGACAAGGGCGATCACAAGCTGACCACATTGCCGCTTGGCGATTCGTCCAAAGTCGCAGTTGGCGACCCCGTTGTCGCGATCGGCAACCCGTTTGGGCTGAATCAGAGCGTCACGACCGGAATCGTCTCCGCACTCCAGCGCACGATCACCGCGCCGAACAATTTCTCGATCGACAATGTCATTCAGACCGATGCCGCGATCAACCCCGGTAACTCCGGCGGGCCGCTTTTGAACGGCGCTGGTGAAGTGATCGGCGTGAACAGCCAGATCGCTACGGGCGGCGGCGCGGGCGGTGGTGGCAACGTTGGCATCGGCTTCGCAGTGCCGGCCGACACAGTCAAGAAGATCATCCCTCAGCTTGAGAAAAACGGCAAGGTCGAGTACGCCTACCTCGGTGTTTCGACCGGCACGCTCCCGACTGCGGCGGCCGAACGACTGAAACTGGGCACCGACGCAGGCGCGGTTGTGGCTTGCGTTGTCAAGGGTGGGCCGGGCGAGAAGGCTGGCCTCACGGCCGGAGGGCAGGACACGGCAACCATCGACGGCGCGCAGTTCAACCTCGACGCCGACGTGATCACCAAAGTTGCCGGCAAGGACGTCAAGACCAGTACCGACGTGCAAAAGGCCGTGCTCCAGAAGAAGCCGGGTGACGAGATCGAAATCAACGTCACGCGCAACGGAGACAACAAGACGCTGAAGGCCAAGCTCGGTACCCGTCCGACTTCGACAACGAACAACTGCAGCGACCCGCAGACCCAGCCCTAGTCCCAAGCCGAGCTGCAGAATCGCCTTGCGGCGGCCCGTCGTCACGGTCATGTCAGAATTCGGACCGTGACGACGGAATCGCCCGATATCCAGACCAGCGCAGATGCTGAAGTAACCGAGGTCGCACGCGCCAGAACGCGCGTGAAGATCTGCGGGATCACCCGCGAGGAAGACGCCCGCCTGGCCGTTCAGAACAACGTCTGGGCCATAGGCATGATCATGTGGCCGGCGAGCCCGCGCCACGTACCGCTCCAGCAGGCGGCCGAGATTGCCGACAGCGCGCGTAAATCAACTGAGATCGCTGGCGTGTTCGTGGATCAGCCGCTGGACGAGGTTGTGGCGCTGACGACCGAGATCGGACTGTCGGTGGTCCAGTTGCACGGAAACGAAGGCAAACACTTTGCCCAGGCCATCGTCGAGCGCACCGGTGCTCGCGTGATCAAAGCGTTCCGCGTCCAGGGCCGCGACGTGCTCGGCGAGCTGGGCAAGTTCTACAACGTCGACTTCCATCTGCTTGACACGTACAAGGCCGGCATTCCCGGCGGTACTGGCGAGACCTTCGACTGGAGATTTCTCCTCGACACGCCACGCCGCGGCAACGTCCCGCTGATCCTCTCTGGCGGATTGACACCCGAGAACGTCGGTGGCGCGATCGAGCTGGTTGGCCCGTACGCGGTCGACACGTCCTCCGGCGTCGAGAGCGAGCCGGGAATCAAAGATCACGACAAGATGAACGCGTTCTTTGCCGCAGTGAAGGAAGCCGTCTCGCCGCTCCACGCGGTGCCTGACAGCCCGCTCACCGGAGCGGACGACGAAGTTCTCACCCTCGCTTACAGTCGCCGAATGCAAGCCGAAGCCGACCTCGCAGCCCGCAAGCCAAGTGGCGGCGACCGCCGATGAGCGGTTTCGAGCCCACAGTCACGCAGATCTCGCAGATTAACGCCCACGCAGAAGAGGTCGAGCACCGCTTTGGCGAGTACGGCGGGCAGTACGTGCCAGAAACCCTGATGCCGGCCCTTCAAGAGCTTGAGCTTGCCTGGGTCAGCGCGCGCGACGACACGTCCTTTCAAGCCGAGCTGCACACGCTGCTCTGCGATTACGCCGGTCGCCCGACCTCGTTGTATCTCGCCGAACGGCTCTCGGATCACATGGGCTACCCGATCTATCTCAAGCGCGAGGACCTGCTGCACACCGGTGCGCACAAGATCAACAATGCCCTCGGCCAGGCGCTGATCGCCAAGCGCATCGGCAAGAAGCGCATCATCGCCGAGACCGGTGCCGGTCAGCACGGCGTCGCCACGGCGACCGCCTGCGCCCGCCTGAACCTCGAGTGCGAGATATTCATGGGCGAGGAAGACATCCGCCGCCAGGCGCCGAACGTCGCGCGGATGCATTTGCTTGGCGCGAAGGTCACGCCCGTCAAGGCTGGATCAAAGACTTTGAAAGAAGCCGTTTCCGCGGCGATCCGCAACTGGGTCGAAACCGTTGAAGACACGCACTACATCCTTGGTTCTGCTGTTGGACCCGCCCCGTTTCCGGCGATGGTTCGCGACCTCCAGCGCGTGATCGGCGACGAGGCGCGCGGCCAGATCTGCCACATGGCCGAACGCCTCCCAGCGCGAGTTATCGCGTGCGTCGGGGCAGGCTCAAACGCGATCGGCACGTTCAAAGCATTTGAGAAGGACAGCAAGATCGAGTTGATCGGCGTGGAGGCCGGCGGCCACGGGCTTTCGTCCGGCTCGCACGGCGCCACTCTTACGGCCGGATCGACCGGCATTCTGCACGGCTCGCGCTCGTCGGTCTTGCAAACCGAGGACGGGCAGATCCAGGAGGCACACTCGATTTCCGCCGGCCTCGACTACCCGGGCGTTGGACCGGAACACTCTTACCTACGCGACATCGGCCGCGTGCAGTACTACTCCGCGACCGACGAAGAGGCTTTGGCGGCGCTACAGCTTGTGTGCAAGCTCGAGGGCATCATCCCGGCGCTTGAGAGCTCGCACGCGATCGCATGGTTGCTCGACAACCCCGGCGGCGACATGGACCTCGTAACGCTCAGCGGCCGCGGCGACAAGGACATGGACGAAGTGATGCGCCTGACAGGTCTGAAGGACGAGCTCTAGTGAGTTCGGTAGAAACCGCGACTGGCGTTGAGCGGATTGCTGCGGCGTTTGCCGGGCATGGCCGCAAGGCGGCGCTCATGCCGTATCTGATGGGCGGCTTTCCAAACACCGATGATTCGCTTCGCATCGCGCAGGCCTACATCGACGGTGGCGCGGACCTGATCGAGTTTGGTCTGCCGTTCAGCGATCCGCTTGCCGATGGTCCCGTGATTCATGGGGCGGCGGTCGACGCTCTGGCCGGCGGAGTTGTCATCGAAAAATTGTTGGATGCGATTGCGCCGATCGCGGGGCAGGTGCCGGTGCTTGTCATGACTTACTTCAACTTGATTGAGGCGCGTGGGGTGGAGCGGTTCCTTGGCCGCGTCGCTGAGCTTGGCGTCAGTGGACTGATCGTGCCGGATATTCCGATCGAGGAGTCGGGCGCCCTGCTAGAGCCGTGCGATCGGCACGGACTTGCGCTGATTCCGCTCATCGCGCCGACGACACCGGATGAGCGCATGGCAGAGATCTGCGCCCAGGCGCGGGGATTCATCTACACCGTTGCCGTGACCGGTACGACCGGCGAGCGCGGCGCCGATGCCGAAGGGCTGGCGAAGTTAGTTGGTCGCGTCCGCGCCCACACCGAATTGCCCGTGGCAGTCGGATTCGGAATCTCAGACCCCGAACAGGCCGCCCGCGTGGGCGAGATCGCCGACGGCGCGATCGTCGGTACGCGGTTGGTGCGCGAAGCGCGCGAGGCGCATGAAGGTGCAGGAGACCCGATCCCGGCCGTGCTCGAATTGGTTCGATCCTTCTCTGCCGCGCTCAGCTGAAGCGCAGGAAAGTGCGACAGCTGGCACAAACTTTTTCGCGACTTGAGAGGAACTCTGCCCAGCCGAGTGACGCGCTAATCTTTCGCTGGAAATGATCAACCTCGTCGCATTCTGCCTCGCCGCCATGGTGTACCTGCTCCTCTGGGCCATCGGGCGCGGACCGCTAACGGCAGCGCTCATCCCGGCTTTGATCCTGATCGTTGCCGCAGCGGTCTACACGTACATTCCGCTGATCAAGAGGACCATTCACGGTCACTCTGACTGACTCGCGTCAGCCGCCCGATCAGCCGAAGAATTTCCGCGCGACCTCGACGTACTGCATGTCGACGGTCTTGACATCTGTGATGCCGCTCAATGGCACGGAGACGATGTCGCTGCCAACCAGCGCCGCCATGTGGCCGAACTCGCCGTCGATCGCGCACCTTGCGGCTTGAACGCCGTAGCGCGTAGCGAGCACGCGGTCGTGGGCAGTTGGAGTGCCGCCGCGCTGGACGTGTCCAAGCACCGTCACGCGTGACTCAAAGCCCGTGAGACTTTCAAGTTCCTCGGCCAGCGCTGCGCCAATGCCGCCCAGGCGCGGGTAGCCGTATTCGTCGGTCGATTCGTTGGCACGGATCTGACGCGACTCGCCGGAGGCGAACGACAGGTTCGCCCCCTCAGCAGCGACGATCAGCGAGAAGTTTGCGCCCGCCGCGTGGCGCTTCTCGAGCGCGGCCGCGATCTCTTCGACGGGAGTGTCGAGCTCTGGAATCACAACGGCATCCGCGCCACCGGCGATCGCCGAGAACAACGCGATCCAGCCACTGTTGCGCCCCATGACTTCGAGCACAAGCATGCGGTCGTGCGAGGCCGCCGTGGTGTGCAGTCGGTCGAGCGCGTCGGTCGCGATCTGCACAGCAGTGTCAAAGCCAAACGTGAAGTCGGTGCCGACGACGTCGTTGTCGATCGTCTTTGGAACGCCGATCGTCGGGATGCCCTCTTCCAAGAAGAGCCGACGGGTCATCATCATCGTGTGCTCGCCGCCGATCGCGATCACTGCGTCGAAGTTGTCTTCCTCAACGGCCGCCTTGACCAGCGCGACGCCGTTTTCCTCGCGGTACGGGTTGTAGCTGGACGTGCCGATGATCGTGCCACCCAAGTGCAGGATGCCGCGAATCTTGGAGCGGTCGAGCGTGATGTACTCGCGCTTGGCGAGGCCGCGGTAGCCGGACTTCAGACCAACTGCCTCGTGGCCCTCCTGTTGAAGTGCGCGCGCGGCCGCTCGAATAACTGCGTTGAGTCCGGGGCAGTCTCCGCCCGCGGTGAGGATGCCTACCTTCATTCGCGCGAGTATATGTTCGCTGAGCAAATGGGCGTGGTGCCATCCGGACAACGATCGCGCTCACGGTTACTCCGCATTGGCAGAGGGGCTACAGGGCTAGGCTTGCCGCTCGATGCGCCTGCAACTGACCACAATTGCTGCCCTGGTCGCCAGCACGGCACTGACAACGGGGCTGGCCGGGTGCGGGGGCTCGAACGACGACCTGCCAGTGCGGACGATCTCTTTCCAGGGGCCAACCTCTGGTCCGTTGAAACAGCGCGCCTCGGATATGCGCAAAGCCGCAGAGCTCGCAGTTGGGGCAATCGACGGCGACACGAAGGGATCGCGACTGAAAATCGTCGATGGACCGGATCCGAATGCGATCGCCACTATCGATGCGCTGGCGAGCGTGCCAATCTCGGGAAAGAATCAGTTGTCGATCGCGTTGACGCCGCCAATTGCTCGTGAAACGAGGCTTCAGCGAAGGCCAGCGCCACCACGTATCTGGCTGCTCCCCCCGGATGCCCTCGGGACGGCTGCAAAGTCGAGCTACATGGCATCAGGGGTCGAGGGAGCGACAAAGGCAGCATCCGATTCGCCGCTCCGCGCCGGCACGCCCAGCGGTCAGTACGTTACGCCGGGGCTTTCGGCCGATAACTACCCGCCTTCGGGAACGGAATTCTTCAAAAAGTTCAATGACGCGTATAACGGGACTACGCCGGACCGATACGCGATCTACGGCTACGAAGCCGTTGGATTGATCGTCGATGCGTTGACGCGACTCGAAGAGGGCGGAACCCCAGTCACACAATCCTCCGTCGCTGAGACGGCACTCGCGATCCGCGATCGATTCAGCCCAGTCGGCCGCTACGACGTGCTGCCGTCAGGCCAGACCACGCTCTACGTCTTCCAGGCAAGGGGCAGGGGCGCGCCGCCGGGCGACGCTGCGCTGATCGAAGCACTCCGCTAGCCACGCATTCACCGGCAACCCCGAGATCCTCAAAGTCAAGAATCTCCCCCGCGAGGTTCGAGACCTGCGCGATACGAAGCAAATTGAGGCCGCGTTTGAATCAGTTGCGCCCGGCAACAGCCGGCATGTCAATCGTCGGAGACGTATCCGCGACATCCTGCGACACGCCACTACGAGCAGCCTCGTCGCGCACGGCCTTCGCCACTTCAATCGCTACATCGCGGTTGAAGACCGAGGGGATGATGTAATCCTCTGATATCTCGTTCTCGGGAACGCATGCGGCGATTCCTTCGGCGGCAGCCATTTTCATCTCGTCTGTGATCTTGGTTGCGCGGGCGTCCATCGCTCCACGGAAGATTCCAGGGAAGCAGAGCACGTTGTTGATCTGGTTGGGGTAGTCCGAACGGCCGGTGGCCATGATGCGCACGTTGTAAGCAGCGGCCTCTTCGGGCATGACTTCAGGTGTGGGGTTGGCCATCGCGAAAATGATCGGGTCGGCATTCATCTTGGCCAGCGACTTGGGCTCGAGCACTCCAGGGCCGGACAGGCCGATCACGAGGTCCATGCCCTCAATGACATCGTTTGGTCCGCCAAGGCGTTTGTCCTTGTTGGTGTGGCCGGCGTACCACTGCTTGACCGGGTCCAGAGACTCGAAGTCTTCGCGAGTGGTGCTCAGCGCGCCCTTGCGGTCGCAGCCGATGATGTCCTCTACGCCGGCGGCTTCGAGCATTTCCGTCACAGCGATACCTGCTGCGCCAAGGCCGAGCATCAGAACGCGCAGCTCAGAGATTTTCTTGCCGGTGACCTTGCACGCGTTCATCAGCGCGGCGATCGTCACGACGGCGGTGCCGTGCTGGTCGTCGTGGAAGACGGGAATGTCGAGCGATTCCTTCAGGCGACGCTCGATCTCAAAGCAGCGCGGCGAGGAAATGTCTTCAAGGTTGATTCCTCCGAACGTGGGAGCCATCAGCTCGACGGCGCGCACGATTTCGTCGGGGTCCTTGGTGTCAAGGCAGATCGGGAAGGCATCAACCTGGGCAAATTCCTTGAAGAGCATGCATTTGCCCTCCATCACCGGCATAGCGGCCTCGGGGCCGATGTCTCCCAGGCCAAGAACAGCCGTGCCATCGCTGACCACGGCCACGGTGTTGGCCTTGATCGTGTACTTGTAGGCCTTCTCGACGTTCTCGTGGATCGCCATGCAGACGCGGGCGACGCCCGGGGTGTAGGCCATCGAAAGGTCGTCACGCGTGCGCAGAGGATGCTTGTTGTGCTGCTCGATCTTGCCGCCCTGGTGCATGTTGAATGTGCGATCCGTGGTCTCCAGCAACTTCGCGCCGCGGATCTCGAGCAGGGCAGAGATGATCTCGCGGTAGTGGTCCTGGTTGCGCGCCGCGACGACGATGTCGCGGATCGTCATGTCGTCCTTCGAGCCCGTGATGTCGACACGCGGGCACCGGCGGATGCGCTCGAAGCGCGGAAAATCTTTGTGGCGGGCGTGCTCATGGGGTCAGTATGACAAAACCCGCGAGGGATTACGTCGGCCGCGGCCGATTGCCATCGCGTTGACATTGCAGTCCACCGCACTGCCTTCGTCAGCTTCGATGACCGCCCAGATGACGGCGGCGTAGCTTCAGCCGCCGAGGCTACAAAGAGGGCGATGATCGAGATCGCTGGTGCGGGGAGAAGGTCGATTGTTCATTTCTCCAACTGATCCGGATCGTGCGGCCAGAAAACGGACGCGATGTAGATAGAGCCCAACCCCATGAGCATCGCAGCCCGCACGGCCGGTCCAATCGATCCGCCGTCGGTCACCACGGCAATCGTCACAATCGAGATGACCACCCCGACCGCTGCATACCAGCGCCACGGCGTCGGCAAGCTGTAGGCCGAATAGATCAGGACCACCAATGCTGTCGCCCCGCCCAAAAGATGGAGAGCGATCCAGCCACGTCCCAGTCCCAGGACGAGGGGTGCGACCGCGAGTACCGGCGCGAGGACGGCCACGACCATGAAGAGGTGTCTGGATCGAAGGGACTGCACGGCGGACCGAGGCTAGCCGCGCAAAGAAAACGCCCGGCGACGGCCGGGCGTTTCCCTTGCTTCGGACTGCGTTGCGCGCTGCGCGCCGCAATGTCAGGAGCTGGGCGTGACCGTGATGATCATGTTGTCGAGCGAGCCATTGGAAAGCAGGAGTTCTACTGCCTGAGCCTTGATCGCGTGTGGACCCGGGCCTGCGTCTATCGTGCGAGTGATGCTCGTGCTTGTGACCTGCGCATAGTTGTCCAGCGGGTCCACTGTGCAGAACTGGTTCGACGCGTCGTCGGGATCAGCGGCAACTCCATCCACGACGACCTGGGCGCCGAGGAACTGCGAGTCGGAGGTGTAGGAAACCGAGCATTCGGCGGAGAACGTCAGGATCAACTTGGTCGTTCCCGGAGGGGCGGTGTAGTTGAGGCTCATTCCCGGAATGTCCGAGTAGCTGAGGCTCGTCGGGGGTGAGTACGCGGTGGTGCTGGTGACCGTGCCAATCGGCGGCGGAATCACGGTGCCGGCGGCGAGCTTGCTCGCGCTGACACTGCCGTCCGCGAGCTTTGAGTTGCCCACCGACGCGTCGGTGAGGTCAGAGTTGCCGACTGTAGCGTTCTTGATGTCTGCCCCAGTGAGGCTTTCGTTCTTGATGTCGGTGCCAGTGAGAGACTTGTCCTTGACCTGCTTGGCAGTGATCGTGCCCTTCTTGATGTTCTTGCCGTTGATGGTCACAGCCGCGTAGGCACTGCCGCTGAGGGCCACGACGAGGGCAATGATTGCTACCACCATTGATGGCGACGGCGTGAGCTTTGCCGAGTAACGGTTCATATTGTTCCACTCCTGAAAAATCGGGCGAGATTGGTTAGGAAAAATGATCTTATGGGGATCCTCGGCGGTTCGGGGAGATTTTCGTCCATCGCCGACGGCGTAGCCCGGCCGCACTCATCCCTAGGATGCTCGACGTGGCCACCGCTCCGAAATCTGACCGAAAGCTCTACCTGCTCGACGGCAACTCGCTGGCATACCGCGCATTCTTTGCGCTGCCCGACACGTTCGTGAACTCGAAGGGCATGCCCACCGGCGCGCTCTTCGGTCTGGCCAACATGTGGCTGAAATTGATCGAGGACAACGACCACGGCACGCCGGCGGTGATCGCAGTCTGGGACGCAGGGCTGTCTGGTCGCGGCGAGATGTACGAGCCGTACAAGGCCCAGCGCGACGCCAAGCCCGACGGGCTGCGCGAGCAGTGGCCGCACTTCTATCCGCTTGCCGAGGCCTTCGGTTTCAAGAACGTGCGTATCGACGGGTGGGAGGCCGACGACGTGATCGCGTCGATCGCCGAGAAGGCGAAGATGGAGGGGTATTGCGTGGTCATCGTCACCGGGGACCGCGACTCCTTCCAGCTTGTCGATGACGAGCACGGCCCGGTGACGATCATGGCCACGGGTCGGGGGATCACCGACACAACTGTCTATGACCGCGCGGCCGTGATCGAGCGGTATGGCATTCCGCCCGAGCTCGTGCCGGATTTCATCGGCCTGAAGGGCGACACGTCCGACAACATCCCCGGCGTTCCGGGAATCGGCGACAAGACGGCGATGCAGTTGCTTCAAGAATTCGGCGGGCTGGAGGAGGTCTTGGCGAACGTGGACAACATCTCCGGCGCCAAGCGCAAGGAGAATCTGACAAACAACGCGGATCTGGCGCGCATCTCCCGTGATCTGGCGACGATGCACCGCGACATCGATCTCGGCGAACTTTCGATCGAAGAGGTGTTTGACCTTCGGATCGATCCAAAGACGCTGCGCGACGTCATGCGCGAGAACGACCTGCGCGAACCGTTGCGACGCGTTGAGCGCTTGCTCCAGGAGCAGGCATTCCAGGGCATCGAGGACGAGATTCGCGAGGCGATGGCCGAGGAGACCGGGGTAGAAGAATTCGTTCCTGCGATCAAGGTCAAACAGACGACGCAGGACAAGCTCGAGAACGTCTTGACAGATCCCGCGATCTTCCTTGTTCACCGCGCCGACGCCGCGCTCGATGGTCCGGCTGATTCGCTGCTCGCCGACGCCGAGAACCAGTCGGCGGGTGAACAGGCTCGCTACGCCGTGGTCGGCAAGGACGGAACGGTTCACGTGGGTTCGTCCAACTCGGTCGAAGAATTCCTTGGCGTCGTCGGCGACCGCTCGGTCGTGACTCATGATCTCAAGACCCAGCTCGAACGCAGTGAGGCGGCGGTGCCAACGATCGATCACGACACTCGGATCGCGGCTTATCTGATTGATTCCGCACGGCGTCAGTACGCGATTCGTGAGATGGGCATCGAGCTTGGCGTGAAGCCGGGCGCAGTCGACGACGACTCCATCC
This sequence comes from Solirubrobacterales bacterium, assembly GCA_016185345.1. Lineage (GTDB taxonomy): Bacteria > Actinomycetota > Thermoleophilia > Solirubrobacterales > JACPNS01 > JACPNS01. Next base: position 17,255 of record JACPNS010000012.1, read on the forward strand.
CAGCCGAGTTCGCGCAGCTCGCCATTGACGCAGACGTGATGGTGCGGATCACGGCGCTGCAGCGGAACGAACTCGAATCGCTTGGATTGACGAAGGTCGAGAAGGAGGTCGAGCTTCCGCTCGTTTCCGTGCTCGTCGAGATCGAGCGAAACGGTCTGAAGCTCGACGTGGATGCGCTTGCGAAGGCGGCATCTGGTTTTGAGGCGGAGATCGCCCAACTCGAGTCCCAAATATACGAGCTTGCCGGCAAGCAGTTCACGATCGGCTCGCCCAAGCAGCTGGGTCCGATTCTGTTTGACGAGCTGGGGTTGCCAGCGGGCCGCAAGGGCAAGACGGGCTACTCCACAGACGCTCGCGTGCTCGCGGGCATCCGCGACAAGCATCCGATCGTCGAGAAGATCGAGCGCTGGCGCGAACTGACAAAGCTCAAGAGCACATACGTGGATTCGCTTCCCAAGGACGTTTCGCCCAAGGACGGACGGATCCACACCACGCTTGATCAGACCCGCGCGGCGACCGGACGCCTCAGCTCGACCAATCCCAACTTGCAGAACATCCCTGTGCGGACCCCGCTGGGCGCGACGATTCGCGAGTGCTTTGTCGCCGAAGAGGGCATGATCCTCACGAGCGCCGACTACTCGCAGGTTGAGCTGCGCGTGCTGGCGCAGGTCGCAGACGACGAGGTGCTCAAGGACATTTTCCGCCGCGGCGAGGATGTGCACACCGAGACTGCCGCCGCGATTTTCGGGATCGACCCAGCAGATGTCGACCACACAACGCGCGACCGCGCGAAGGCAGTGAACTTCGGGATCATCTACGGGCTCAGCGCATTTGGTCTCAGCGACCGACTGAAGATTCCGCGCGACGAGGCTTCCGAGTTCATCAAGCGATACCTCGGTCGATTCACCGGCGTCAAGCAGTTCATGGACGACACGGTCGCGCAGGCTAGGAAGGACGGATACGTCACCACGCTGATTGGTCGCCGTCGTGCGATCCCCGAGATCAACTCCTCGCAAGTCCAGACGCGCAACCTCGGCGAGCGACTCGCAATCAACACCGTCGTTCAGGGCACCGCTGCAGACATCATCAAGCAGGCGATGATCGATGTGAGCAGGGCGCTGGCCGAGAGCGGGCTCTCGACCAAACTCGTGCTGCAGATTCACGACGAACTGCTTTTCGAGGGGCCGACCGAAGAGGCGGGGGCAGTCGCCGAACTCGCAGAGCGCGTCATGGCCGACGCGTACCCGCTCGATCCGCCACTCGGCGTGTCGGTCGGATCCGGCCCCAACTGGCTGGCCGCAAAGTAGAGGTGGGGCGGTGATGGATCGGACTTTGGCCGTCCTGCTCACCGCTGGCGTCGGCGGACTGCTTGCTGCTCAGGCGCCGATCAACGGGCAGCTTGGTCAGCACGTCGGAAAGTTTCAGGCCGCGCTGATTTCGTTTGTGGTCGGGACGGCGCTGTTGACGATGATCGTCTTTGTCTTCGCCGGAGGGTTCGCCGATGGTTTCGGCATCGGCGTCGTCCCTTGGTACTACTTCATCGGCGGCCTGCTCGGTGCGGGATACATTGCCACGGTGATATTCACCGTTGGCGTCCTCGGGGCCGGCGGAATCACCGCCGCGACCGTCTCCGCGCAGCTCCTCACCTCGATGCTGCTCGACCAGTTCGGCCTTTTCGGTCTCGAGAAGCAGCCGATCACATGGACTCGCCTGGCCGGTGTGCTGCTGCTGGCCGCCGGCACGTACCTGGTGGTCGCGGGCCGCGACTGACGCGCCGCCGGGCTGGCTTCCTCACGATCGCACCGAGGATGCGCGGTCGCTCGGCAGGGAAACCTGAGGAGGTCCGTCGAGCGGCCGATCCACCTGCAAAACCGCGCAATCTCAGGCCCCAAGCGGGTATCCGGGTGCCAATCTTTTGGTATACATCGTTGTATACAGCCCTGAACACATGGCCAAACGCCGGCTGTTCATTTTGTACAAGCTGAGAGACAGCTCCGCCACGAGCGCGCCTAACTTGCCTCGTAATGCGTTGCTCCTACACAACTCGGTACATAGGACTGGACTCAGCAAATGCCTCCGCGTGACCTTCTCGCAGAGCTGATGCTGTCCGGCGGATCGGAAGACATGGTCGGCGACTCGATCGCCGAGCGCGTTTACCAGGACCTCCGCGGAGAGCTGCTCTTCGGCAAGATCCCACTGGGAGAGCGACTCGTCGAGGAGCACCTCGCGGAGCGTTACGAGTGCAGCCGCACTCCCGTTCGCGAAGCACTTCACCGCCTCCAGGCAGACGGCCACGTCGTCAAGCACCCAATGGGCGGCATCACGCCGCAGCCGCCGCAGGCTACGGCGCTGGAAGAGCTGTATGAACTCCGCGTCGTGCTCGAGGACCTGATCGTCCGACGCGCCTCCAACGCCGAGGAGAAGCTAAAGGTCGCAGACCTCCGCGCCAGCTGGGCGGAGCTGGCCAACGTCAGCGCGGAGCGTCGCCGCGAGATCGCCACTCCCGACTTTGTCTACGCCGACGAGGCCTTCCACGAAGGCCTCGCCGCCGCCGCCGGAAACCACTCGGCCGCGCGCTACCTGCGCGACATCAACGAGCGCATCCGCATCTTGCGCGTCCACGACTTCACGACCGACGACCGCATCGATGCGACGATCGCCGAGCACATCGAGGTCGCCGACGCCGTGCTCGCTGGCGAGGCCGATGCAGCCGCCGCTCTGATGCGTGTGCACATCGACCGCAGCGCCCGAGTGGTTGAAGAGCGCGTCGGTCGCATGCTCGCCCGCATGTTCGACGCGTCCGCCGGGAGCGCGGAGTAATGGAGGCGGCCATGAGCGCAGCGCCGGAACCATCAGTCGCCGTCCGCGGCCTCACCAAGCGCTTCGGGACGCTCGTCGCCAACGACTCAGTCGACTTCGAGCTATACCCCGGCGAGGTCCACGCGCTGCTCGGCGAGAACGGTGCCGGCAAGTCAACGCTTGCAAAATCGCTTTATGGCGTGAACGTCCCAGACGAGGGCGAGATTCTCGTCGACGGCAAGCCGCTCACGATCGACTCGCCCGGCGTCGCCCGCGAGGCCGGCATCGGACTCGTGTTCCAGGACTTCAGGCTGATCCCGGCGCTCACCGTGCTGGAAAACATCGCGCTGGCGCTTCCCGAGCACGGCATCATGCTCAACAACGCCGACATCGAGAAGCGATTCGTCGCGCTCGCTGAGAAGTACAACATGAGCGTCGACCCGCACAACTTGATCGACGAGATCTCGATGAGCGAGCGTCAGCAGGCAGAGATTCTCAAGGTGCTCCTGTGCGGCGCAAAGACCGTGATCCTCGACGAGCCGACCAGCCTGCTCGCTCCGCAGGAAGTCGAAGGATTGATGAACGTCATTCGCGACCTGCGCGATCAGGGCTTCGCGCTCGCGATCATCACGCACAAGATCCCAGACGTTCGCGCGGTCTGCAACCGCGTGACGATCCTGCGCCAGGGCCGCGTGGTATTTGCGACCGACAAGCTGGCCGAGATGAGCGATGAGGACCTGATCGCCAATGTCGTCGGTCAAGAGATCCCGACCTTGACCCACCGACCGCAGGTCGTCGCCCACGCTGAAGGCCCGGCTCTGATGCTCGAGCACATGAGCGTCAATGGCGACAACGACCTCCCGGCGATCAAGGGCCTGACGCTCGTCGCCGAGCGCGGCGAAGTGATCGGTGTCGCAGGGGTCTCCGGCGGAGGCCAGAGGGAACTCGCCGAGGCGATCATGGGCCTCAGGCCGCTCACCGGCGGAGAAATCTCAGTGCGTGGCGGACACATCGCCGGCAAGACCGTCGAGGCTATCCGCGAGGCCGGCGTAGCCGTCATGGCCGAGGACCCACTTTCGATGGAGGTCGTTCCGGGCCTGTCGATCGCTGAACACATGGCGATCGGCGGCATCGATCCGCCAAAGACGCGCATAGGTTACGACTGGAAGCGCGTCGCCGAAGAGACCGGCGACCTCGAATCCGCCAAGGCGATCGGCCTCGCCGACCCCAACCGTCGCGTCGACTCACTCTCGGGCGGAAACGTCCAGCGCCTGATGATCGTGCGCTCTCTCGTCGGCGACCCGTACGTGGTCGTCGCTTGTTACCCGACCCGCGGCCTTGACCTCTTCTCGGTCAGCACCACGCACAAACTGCTTTTCGAACAGGCAGAGAAGGGGGCAGCAGTGCTCTTCATCTCGGAGGATCTCGACGAACTCTTCACGGTCAGCGACCGCCTTCTGGTCCTGCATGGCGGCGAGCTCGCGGGCGACCTGAAGCCGTCCGAAACCACTCGCTCTGAAGTTGGCGCGATGATGCTCGGTCGTCACGAGGCCGAAGAAGCGGCGGCAATCGGATGAGCGCTCCAGACGCAACAGTCATCCCCGCCAACGAGAAGTCGCGCAGCTTCGACCCGCGCGACTGGGTGCCCACCGGCACCTGGTTCAAGATCGCCGCGCCGATCGCGACGCCGCTGATAATCCTCCTGCTCATTCCGTTTTTTGGCATCGACGTGCCAGCGGTGATCACGCGTTCCGTTCCGTTCATCCTCGCCGCCCTGGCTGTCGCTCTTCCCGCTCGCGCAGGTCTGATCAACGTTGGTGGCGAGGGCCAGATCTTCATTGGTGCGGTCTTCGGCGCAGCGTTTGTGAAGGTCGTCGGCGATGGACTGCCGCTGCTCGCGATGCTTCCGATGGTGCTGATCGCCGGAACGATCGGCGGAGCTGTCTGGGTTGGGATCGCGGCGTTCCTGAAGGCGTACTTCAACGTCAACGAAACGATCGCGACCTTGCTGCTCAACTACGTCGCACTCTACGTCCTTTCCTACATGGTCAACGGCGCACTGAAGGACCCGGAGTCCTACGGATTCGCAATCGGCGCGATGCTCCCCGACTCCGCGCTTCTCCCTCAACTTGGCATCTCAACACTGAGTATCGGCATCGTCCTCGCGGTGCTCATGACGATCGCCGTCTGGCTTCTGCTCGACCGCTCGCGCTGGGGCTTTCGCGCCAAGGTCGTCGGAGGCAACCCCGAGGCTGCCCGCCGCGGCGGCTTCGCGGTCAACCGGACCATCGTCACGGCCCTCCTGATGGGCGGCGCGATCGCAGGCTTCGCTGGCGTCGTCGAACTGGCCGGCACAGAACTCCAACTCCGCGCGCAGATGGCGACCGGCTTCGGCTACATCGGCTTCCTCTGCGCCTTCCTCGTCGCCCAGCGCGCCGCCTGGATTCCGGCCGGCGCGATGCTGCTGGCGTCGATCTCGGTCTACGGCGACAGCCTGCAGCTCGATTTCGGCCTGCCGGCGTCGAGCGTCTACGTCGTGATGGCCGTGATCGTCCTATTCGTCCTCGCACTGCGCGGAACCAAAGTGAAGGGCGCCAGCTGATGCTTGAAGCAATCATTCTCGGAGCTGTCAGCTACGGCGCATGCTTGATTTTTGCTGCGGAGGGCGAACTGATCGCAGAGCGCTCGGGGATCGTCAACCTCGGAACCGAGGGTTCGATTCTCTGCGGAGCGCTGCTCTCATTCATGGTCACGGTCTGGACAGGCTCGCCCTACATCGGCGCCATCTTCGGGCTCGTCGGTGGCGCGCTTCCCGCGCTGCTGCACGCCTTCATGGTGGTTGACCGCAAGGCCGACCAGCTCGCCAGCGGATTGGCGATCACCTTCCTCGGAATCGGGATCACCGCTGCGCTCGGAAAAAGCTTCGTCGACGACAAGATCAATGGGATGGACGCGATCGGGATTCCGCTGTTCAAGGAAATCCCTCTGATCGGCGGCGCGCTGTTTGACCAGGACATTCTCACCTACCTTGCGCTGCTCATCGGTCCCGCCATCTGGTGGTTCTTCAAGCGGACTCGGGTTGGATTGGTCTTGCGCGCAACCGGTGAAAGCGGCGATGTCGTCTACGCGTATGGTCACTCGCCGCGCAAGGTGCGTTATCTCGCCGTCACGGCCGGTGGCGCGCTCGCGGGACTGGGCGGCGCGCAGCTTGTGCTTGCAACCACGCTCAACTGGACAGAGAACATCACTCAAGGACGCGGCTTTGTTGCCGTCGCGCTCGTGATCTTCGCCTCCTGGCTACCGCTCCGGGCCGCCGCAGGAGCGCTGCTCTTCGGCGCCGCCTTCGCGCTCAACCTCGTGCTCCAGACGCGCGGCGTCGGTATCCCATCTTTTTACTTGCTGATGCTTCCGTACCTGCTCACACTGATCGTCCTCGCGGTCGCGAGCAAGGGACAGAGACAACTGATGCCGGCCGGCTTGAAAGCCGTATTTGCCCCCGGCGGCACGTAATTCCACCGCCTCAACCAAAAGCACTGCGTTTCGACCGATTGCTCATTCAACTATCTCGATTGAAAGGGACTTCCCCCAATGCTCAAACGAACTTCAAAGTGGCTGGCCTTCGCGGCCCTCGCCATGCTCGCCGCATTCGGCGTCACTGCGTGTGGCTCGGATTCAAAAACGAGCACGACCTCCGACGCGAAGGGCCAGACGGTTGGCTTCCTCTATGTCGGACCAAAGAACGACTTCGGCTACAACCAGGCGGCCTACGAGGGCTCGCTCGAGGTGGCGAAGAACATCCCCGGCACCAAGTTGATCCAGGCCGAAAACGTCCCCGAGACCTCTGAGGCCTCTCGCGTGATGGAGAAGATGATCAAGGACGGCGCGACGACGATCTTCGCGACCAGCTACGGACACCTGCAGCCGATGCTCGCCGTTGCCAAGAAATACCCGAACGTAACCTTTGAGCACCAGGGTGGCGTCAAGTCAGGGGCCAACGTCGGCTCGTACTTCGGCCAGATCTACGAAGCCCAGTACCTGACCGGTATGGCGGCCGGACTCGCCACGAAGTCGAACAAGCTCGGCTATGTCGTGGCTGTGCCAATCCCGCAGACTCTTCTCAACGTCAACGCGTTTGAGCTCGGAGCAAAATCCGTCAACCCGAAGGCCAAGACAACCGTCGTGTTCACTGGTTCATGGTGCGACCCCGCCAAGCAGAAGGAAGCGGCCGACACCCTGATCCAAGGCGGCGCCGACGTGCTGAGTCAACACCAGGACTGCACCAAGACAATCGTCGAAACGACGGAGAAGGCCGGCGCGATGTCCGTCGGATACCACGCCGACGCATCGTCGCTCGCCCCCAACGGCTGGTTGACTGGATCGGTCTGGAACTGGGGCCCGCTCTACACGGACATCGTGAAGACGATCGGCGAGGGCAAGTGGAAGGGCTCTAAGTACGACGCCGACTACCGCGTCGGATTTGCCGACAGCGACATCATCAAGCTCGCCCCGTTCGGCACGGCTGTCACGCCTGAAATCAAGAAGCAGGTGCTCGCCAAGCAGAAGGAGATGAAGTCGAAGGATTTCTATCCGTTCGAAGGCCCAGTCGTGGATCAGAGCGGCAAGACCCAGATCCCGACCGGTCAGAACCCAAGTCCGACCGACCTGGAGAAGACCGACTACCTGGTTGAAGGTGTCGTCGGCAAGATCCCGACCTCATCCAAGTAATCCAGAAATGATCAGCAGCACCCGACCATATGCCTGGCCCTACGACAGCCGGCTTGACCCCACGGACTTCGCGTTCGTGGTGGTCACCGGCTCGTCGGCCGGGCAGAGCGGGCAGCCGCCGATCGAGCTCGTCGAGTCATGCAAGGCCTTCGCAGCGAAGGTCACAGAGCTCGGCGGCGCGGTCATCTGGACCGCTTGCAACGGAAGCGCGCTCCCCGATGGATTGGCGAGTACGGACATGACGTCCGAGTCTCCGACCTCGAACGGGATGATCGGCGGAGAGCTGGAGCTGATTCTGCGCAGCCAAGGAATCGACCGCTTCGCTCTTGCCGGTTGGCCTCTGGAGATCGCGGTTCACTCGACACTCCGGCGCGCAAACGACATTGGCTATGAGTGCCTGTTGCTCGAAGACCTCTGCGTGCCGCTCGACCCGGACCTCCAGGCATCGTCTGTCTCGCAGATCCTGATGTCCGGAGGGATCTTTGGCGCCGTCGGCGAATCCGCGGCGCTGCTTGAAGCACTTGAAACTTCAACTCAAAATGGAGGCGATGCGTGATGACCATGACCACGACCGCGCTCGGCGAAAAGCGAATCACCGGCCTCACCGCCGACCCATATGACTGGCCCTACAACCAGAACCTCGACCTCGAGCGCACCGCGCTGGTGCTGATCGACTGGCAGACCGACTTCTGCGGCAAGGGCGGATACGTGGACCACATGGGCTACGACCTCGAGCTGACGCGAGCGGGCATTCCGGCGACGCAGAAGGTGCTCGCGCGCTGGCGCGAACTGGGACTCACGGTGGTCCACACCCGCGAGGGCCACAAGCCCGACCTTTCTGATTGTCCGCCGAACAAGCTCTGGCGCTCCAAGCAGATGGGCGCAGGGATCGGCGACTCCGGCCCGTGCGGCCGCATCCTCGTGATCGGCGAGCCCGGCTGGGACATCGTCGAAGAGCTCTATCCGGTCGAGGGCGAGATCATCATCGACAAGCCGGGGAAGGGCGCGTTCGTCGCGACCAACCTCGATCTCACGCTACGCACCAACAAAATCGAGAACTTGATCTTCACCGGCATCACCACCGACGTGTGCGTGCACACGACGATGCGTGAGGCGAACGACATGGGTTACGAGTGCCTGCTGCTTTCAGACTGCACGGGCGCCACGGACTACGGCAATTACGAAGCCGCGTTGAAGATGGTCAAGATGCAGGGCGGTGTCTTCGGGTCGGTTGCGACCAGCGAAGATCTGCTCGGCGCCTTGTCGGTCCTTTAGGGGATTCGCTGATGACAAGTGTTGCGACAAATGCGTTCGCGTGGGCGCTTGAGTACCTCGCGGACTGGGAGACTGACGATCCTGAACGGCGCGTGGCGTTCGACCTTTGGGCAGGAGAGCGCGGGGTAGGTCCTGCGACTGCGCCTGGGACGACCAACGGCGTGGATTCAGGCGAGATCGCCTCGGCGGCTGCGGCATTGGCTGCGGGGGAGACGACCTCGGTTGCGCTCGTCGAAGCGGCGATCACAGTTGCGGCTGAGCACAACGAGCGGCTTGTTGGATTTGTCGAGCTCACTGCGGAGTCGGCGCTCGCCGATGCCGCCGCGCTCGACGCGGAACGCGCGGCCGGCGAAGTGCGCGGGCCTATGCATGGAATTCCGATTTCCGTCAAGGACGTGATTCACGTTGCTGGCGTGCCGACCCGCTGCGGATCGGACGCCTTTGAGGCTTTGCCAGAACACGATGCCTGGGCAGTCGCCCGGATGCGCGAGGCTGGAGCGATCATCCTCGGCAAGGTCGCAACTCACGAGTTTGCGCTCGGCGTGACATCCCCGCAGTCGCGTAACCCGCACGACGACACGCGGATCCCGGGCGGATCTTCTGGTGGATCGGCCGTGGCTGTCTCAACGGGCATGGGATTTGGGTCGATCTGCACCGACACGCGTGCTTCATCGCGCGTGCCTGCAGCTTTGAGCGGCGTAGTCGGAATGAAGCCGACATACGGAACGGTTTCGACCAAAGGCGTGGTGCCGCTCGCATGGACGATGGACCACGTCGGCGTGATCGCCGGAACTGTCGCCGACACAGCAACGATGTTCGACATCCTCCGCGACCTGCCGCCGATGGCGCCGGGCGTGAACGACGGGGTGGAGGGCATGACGCTCGGCCTCCCCAAAGCAGCCTTCGAGGACATCGACGAGGAAGTCGAAGCAGCGGTGCGCGCTGGCGTTGAGCGCTTGATCGGCGCAGGTGCGACGACGATCGATCTCGATACGCCAGGAGAGCCTGACTTCACAGGCGCCAACGCCGGCGGAATGGTGACCAGCCGCTGCGAGGCCGCGACCTTCCACAAGTTCATCAACACCGATCGCGATCTCTACTGGCCCGAGGTTCGAGACCAACTCAACGCTGCCGACGACGTGCTCGCCACCGAGTACCTCCAGGCCCAGCGCTACCGAGCCTGGATGCGCGAGCGCATGGTCAAGGTGTTCGAGGGCGTGGACGCGCTCGTGATGCCGACGGTGCCAGTGCTGGCTCCGCCGGTCGAGGACGCCGACGATTACCTCACCATCTTGTCACGCAACGCGATCCTCTGGAGCTTCGTCGGTTTCCCTGCGATCTCTGTGCCGGCGGGCAAGTCTGCCTCGGGCCTGCCGATCGGTCTTCAGGTCGTCTGCGCGCCGTACGCCGAACGAACGCTTATCGCAGTGGCCGCCGCGGCCGAGTCGGACTGAGTTCCGTTGACCGTGCGGTTTGTCCACACGGAGAGTCGCCGACCGCGATTTTTGTACGGCGCAAGGCGGGGGCAGGGGGCCTGCGCGGGTAGCTTCGCTTTGCAGCCACAGCTACGGACGCCGCAGCACCCCTACAGCGGCATTGGCTTCACCCGACAGATTGAACATTTGATGTCAAACCTGGCAACTGACGCATTCCAGAATGCACTTGCGCTGCTCAGAAAGTGGCGTGCCGAGAAGGCCGATGAACCACCGGCGTATGACCTGACCATGCCGGAGGCCACTGACTCGCCCGGTCCCGTTAAGCCGCCAGCGCCGCGCCGTGGAACGATCGCGTCAACCGAGCAGTTGCTCGCCTCGCACGACGTCAGCTCGGTAGAACTGGTTTCGCGCTCGTTGCGCGCGATCGGCGATCGGAACGACGAGCTCTATGCGTTCGTGGAAATCCTCGAGGTCGAGGCGGTCGCTCGGGCGAAGAAGATGGATGCGGAGCTCACGGCCGGTCGCGTTAGAAGCCCGTTGCACGGGATTCCGGTTTCCGTCAAAGATCTGTACGCCGTAAAGGGCGGAACCACCCGCGCGGGATCGCTCGGCTACGAGCGCCGCGACGACCACGACGCGGCGGTGGTCACGAAGCTGCGTGAAGCCGGGGCGGTCCTGATCGGAAAAACTTCGACCCACGAATTCGCGATGGGGGTCACCGCACCGCAGTCGCGCAATCCGCACGACACTTCGCGGATCTCTGGTGGATCCTCAAGCGGCGCAGCGATCGCTGTGGCGACAGGCATGGGCATGGGCGCGATCGGGACCGACACGCGTGGATCGATCCGCATTCCAGCGGCGCTCTGCGGAGTTGTCGGGATGAAGCCGACGTTTGGGAACGTCTCGCTCGATGGCGTTGTGCCGCTTTCGTGGTCGATGGATCACGTCGGCGTGATGGCGCCGTCGGTTGACGATGCAGCAACGGTTCTTGACGCGCTCGCACCGGAGAAAAGCACTCTTTCAACCCCGGTCGCGGCAGTCAGCGATATCCGAGTCGGACTCCCTCGAGCGGCCTGGCGCGGCGTCGAGCACGCCGTTGAGCTTTCGGTGGAGTCAGTAATGGACACGCTGATTGCGACCGGCGTGGAGATGTTCGACGTGCAGCGCCCGAGCGCGATCGACTTCGACAACGCCAACCTCACGAGCATGGTCGTCAGCCGCTGCGAAGCGGCAGCGTTCCACCGCGACCTCGGACTTGACCCAATCCTTTACACAAGCGACGTCCGCACGCAGCTCGAGGCCGCAGCCGAGGCCACCGCGCAGGACTACATCGACGCCCAGCGCCTGCGCGCCGAGCTCCAGCGCGACATGCTCAGAGTCTTCAAAGACGTCGATGTGCTGCTGATGCCGACGGTGCCGATTCTGGCTCCGACCGTCGAGACAGCAGATCAGACGCCATTGGTGCTCACGCGCAATGTTGCGCTGTGGAGCTTCGTCGGATTCCCGGCCATCTCAGTCCCGTGCGTGCCGTCGCCGGCCGGACTGCCGATCGGCCTACAAATCGTTGCCGCGCCGCACAAGGAGGCCGCGATTTTCGCGGTTGCCCGTGCAGTCGAGCGAGGGGTGAACGCGCGATAGCGGTCAACGGGGCATTCCCGACTCGACCCGCCGACGGTACCGGTCGCCGGGGTGTACGGGAGGCTCGTTACAAGGGGCCCGGCATTGAGCCGAGTTCATGTTCACTCACTCTGCCTATCCGCTCGATCAACCGACTTCGAGCTACGCCTTGGACCGCGCGTGGCACGGCTCGGCATTCAAGGTCGACCCCGCTGGCGGTTGAGATCACGGGGCGAAGGGGGGATGAACTCACCGACGCGCTCAGTGGAATGACGACAATCTGCTCATGATCAGAGCCGACCGTGAGTTCGGAGGGAGTGAGAACGACTGCTGGTCGAGTCTTCCCGGGCTCGCCGTGCCTGGCGGCGCCAAATGCAGTGAGCCAGACCTCGCCGCGTCTTGGCGCGTCAGTCGAGGTCATCGCTGTCGGACTGATCCCAGAGTGCGTACTCCGCGGCGATCGATGGATCGGCGAGATCCCTCTTTGTGGCGGCTCGCTCTGCCGCGAAGATCGCGTGAATGTGCTCGCGGCTCGCGAACTCCATGAGGAGACGTGAAATCGAGATGCCTTGATTTGCCGCAATTTGGGCGAGGTCATCGCGAGTCTGCTTCGGTACGCGAATTGTGGCCGTGGCGCTGATGGCGACAACTATAGCGCCATGATTGGCGCCAAAGGCCCGAACCCGCTCATTTTCCGCCCCAGTGGTAGGCTTAGAGGTTCTGCAAATCCACCTACGAGTTAGAAGTTCACGTGTCAACGACCCTTACCGAATCACCCGTAGCGACCGAACCAACGGCCGCCGCACCTGAAACCGAAGCCCCCGCCGGAAACATCGTCCCGGGATCCGATGGCTTGCTGCTCGAAGTCGACGGCAAAATCGTCCCGAACTACGCCGCAACGCTGGTCAATTTTGAAGATGGCGATGTAGTCCAGGGCACGGTCGTTCAGATCGACCGCGACGAAGTTCTCGTCGACATCGGATACAAGTCCGAGGGCGTCATCCCGGTCAACGAGCTGTCGATCCGCAAGAATGTCAATCCTGCCGATGAAGTTGAGCTCGGTGAAGAGGTAGATGCGCTGGTCGTCACCAAAGAGGACGCCGACGGGCGCCTCGTGCTCTCCAAGAAGCGCGCAAAGTTTGAGAAGGCCTGGCGCAAGATTGAAGAAGCTGCCGAGTCTGGTGAGCCGGTCGAAGGAACGGTCATTGAAGTTGTCAAGGGCGGCCTGATCGTCGACCTCGGCATCCGTGGCTTCCTGCCTGCATCGCTGGTGGACATCCGCCGCGTCCAGGACCTCGATGAATTCCGCGCCACAACCGTGCGCTGCAAGGTCATTGAGCTGAACCGCTCGCGCAACAACGTCGTGCTTTCACGCCGCGCGATCCTCGAAGAAGAGCGTCGCGAAGTGCGTCAGCAGATCATCGGCTCACTCGAGCGCGGTTCCGTTGTCGAGGGCGCAATCAGCAACATCGTGGACTTCGGTGCGTTCGTCGACCTCGACGGCATCGACGGCCTGATCCACATCTCCGAGCTTTCATGGAGCCACGTCAACCACCCGAGCGAAGTTGTCTCGATCGGTGACTTGGTAAAGGTCAAGGTGCTCGACATCGACCACGACCGCCAGCGCATCTCACTGGGTCTCAAGCAGACGCAGGAAGACCCATGGCAGAAGGTCATCGACACGCACCACATTGGTGACGTGCTCGAAGGAACAGTCACGAAGATCGTCTCGTTCGGTGCTTTTGTGGAGATCTACAACGGCGTCGAGGGTCTCGTGCACATCTCGGAGCTCTCCGAGCACCACGTCGAGAACCCGCGTCAGGTGCTCAACGAAGCAGACGTCGTGCGTGTTCGCATCCTTGAGATCGACACCGAGCGTCGTCGCCTCAGCTTGAGCGCCAAACAAGTTGATGGTCAGGAGCTCGTTCCGGCCGAGCTCAACGAAGAGGGCGAAGTCATCACTCCGAAGGACCACGACGCAGCGGACCTGATCGCCGAAGCGCTTGGCGACCTCGACTTGGGCGACTCTGTCGCGGCCGAGGCTACGGCAGAAGCGGAAGCTGTCGCAGTCGAGGATGAGCCAACCGTCGGTACGCCTGAGGACACTCCCGTTGCCGACGACGCTCCGGACGAGGAATCATCTGAAGAGGCTCCGACCGCCGAGGTCGAGACCGCAACCGAGGAAGCGCCCGTAGAAGAGGCTCCTGCGGAGGAAACTCCCGCTGCCGAAGCTGACGCTGAAGCTCCGGCCGAAGAGACTCCCGAGTCCGCCTAATCCAGCAGGGCCTCACGGTCCATGGCTAAAAAACCTGTGTTCATCGGCTTGACCGGCGGCGTTGCCGCCGGCAAGTCGACGGCACTTGCCGCGCTTGCCGAGGCCGGCGTGCCGACACTCTCTGCCGACGCGGTAGTCCACCGTGTCTATGAAGACCCGGAGATGATCGAACTCGTTCGCGGGCGCTTGGGCGACGGCGTGATCCTCAACGGCGCAGTAGACCGCGACGCCGTAGCCAGTGAGATCTTCAACGAGCCAGAGCTTCGCTCCTGGCTTGAACAGCTGATCTGGCCTCGCGTAGGCATGAAGATCTTTGAGTTCCGTAGAACTCACGAGGCGCTTGACGAGCCGCCAGCCGCAACTGTCGTCGAGGTCCCACTTCTTTTCGAAGCTGGCATGGACCAGGGCTTTGACCGCACGATCGCGGTGATCGTCGATGACGGGCTGCGCAAAGCCCGCGCCGCCGAGCGCGGTGGCGAAGAACTCGCCGCGCGTGACGAGCGCCAAATGTCGCAGGATGAGAAGGCCAAGCGAGCCGATGTGGTTGTTGTCAACGACGGTGATCTTGAAGTTCTCGGCGAACGCGCACTTGCTGCCGTTGCCCAATGCATCGAGCTCGGACCGCGCGCCTGATCGTTGGTGAGAGGCCGCGCCGGTCTCGCTGACACAATCAGACCCCGTGCCCGGTCGCACAGCAACATCCAGCCGTCCTTCCCGCAGGACCCAGAAGCGTCAGGTCAAGAGGGCCGGACGCCGCTCGTCTGCGCGTCGGCGCACGATCGGCTTCATGGTTGTTCTGGCGATCCTCGGAGGCGTTGGTTTCGCGATCTCCAAGACCTTCGAAAAGGGATATCGCGAGCTGGCGCTCCCCCTGCGCCACGACGACATCATCCGCCAACAGGCCGAAGAGAAAAACCTCGACCCGGCGCTGATCGCCGCCGTGATCTACCGGGAGTCGCGCTTTCGGCCACGCGAGTCCTCGGCTGGTGCGCTCGGTCTGATGCAGCTGCTCCCGGATACCGCCCACTTCATTGCCAGAAAGACAGGGGGATCGAAATTCACCACAGAGGACCTGGCCACGCCGCAGGTGAACATCGCCTACGGCGCGTGGTATCTGCGGTATTTGCTTGACCAGTTCGACGGCGACGAGGTGACCGCGCTGGCCGCCTACAACGGCGGAATAGGCAACGTGCAGAAGTGGCTGGTAAAAAGGGGGGAGGCGGTCCTGATGGATCCCGAGGACATCCCATTTCCGGAGACGCGCGAGTACGTCAAGAACGTGCTGAAAGCGCGGGACGAATACCGCGTCGAGTACTCCAAAGAACTCGGTCTGTAGCGCCGATCAGACGATCCCTGGGAGCTAAATCCGCCTGACCATCTGACCTCAACTCCGTGCCTGTTTCGTAACCTGCATGGATGGCCGTTGCGACCGACGACAAATTCGTTCTCACCAGCGAATATACGCCGACGGCCGACCAGCCGAAAGCACGCGACGAGCTGGTGGAGGGCCTGCTCGCTGGCGACCGTTTCCAGACGTTGCTCGGCGCAACCGGAACTGGCAAAACCTTCACGATGGCGACGGTGATCGAACAGATCCAGCGTCCGACGCTGCTGATCGCACACAACAAGACGCTTGCCGCCCAGCTCTGCAGCGAATTGCGCGACTTCTTCCCGGACAACGCCGTCGAGTACTTCGTCAGCTATTACGACTACTACCAGCCAGAGGCGTACGTTCCGAGCAGCGACCTCTTCATCGACAAGGACTCTGCGGTAAACGAAGAGATCGACCGGCTGCGCCATGCGGCTACGGCTGCGCTTTTCACGCGCCGCGATGTGATCGTGGTCGCGAGCGTTTCCTGCATCTACGGACTTGGATCCCCGGGCGCGTATCAGGACTCTCACCTGATGTTCGCCGTCGGTGAGGAAACGCCGCGGGAACGCGTGCTCGAACGGCTGGTGAACATGATGTATCGACGCAACGACACGGTGCTCGAGCGCGGCTCCTTCCGCGTTCGCGGCGACACCGTTGAGCTTTTCCCGGCATATGCGGACTCGGCTTACCGGATCGAACTGTTCGGCGATGAGATCGAGAAGATCGAGCGCTTTGACCCGCTCACCGGCGAGCACTTCGGCGAACTGAAGTACGTCTCGCTCTGGCCCGCGACGCACTACGCGACCAGCCGCGACACGATCGAGCGCGCCCTGGAGACGATCGGCGCAGAGCTGACCGACCGGCTCGCAGTTCTTGAAGGTGAGGGCAAGCTGCTTGAGGCCCAACGCCTGAAGCAGCGCACGCGCTACGACCTCGAGATGATGCGCGAGCTCGGCTTC
Source organism: Solirubrobacterales bacterium (assembly GCA_016185345.1). Taxonomy (GTDB): domain Bacteria; phylum Actinomycetota; class Thermoleophilia; order Solirubrobacterales; family JACPNS01; genus JACPNS01. The sequence goes on from JACPNS010000012.1 coordinate 33,713, forward strand.
ACGAACGGAATCGAGAACTACTCCCGCCACCTCGACGGCCGCCAGCCGGGGGAGAGGCCCTACTGCCTGCTCGACTATTTCCCGGAAGACTTCGTGACGATCATCGACGAGTCCCACCAGACGGTGCCGCAGATCGGGGCGATGTACAAGGGCGACCGTGCGCGGAAGCAGACGCTTGTTGACTACGGATTCCGCCTGCCGAGCGCGCTCGACAACCGCCCTCAGACCTTCGACGAGTTCCTCGGCGAGGTGAACCAGGTGGTGTTTGTCTCGGCCACTCCGGGTGACTGGGAGCGAAACTACTCTTCGCGCATCGCCGAGCAGATCGTGCGCCCGACGGGCGTCGTCGATCCAGCGATCGAGATCCGCCCAACGCGCAACCAGGTTGACGACCTGATGAACGAGATCAAAATGCGCGTCGAGCTCGATCAGCGCACGCTGGTCACCACTTTGACCAAGAAGCAGGCCGAGGATCTCTCTGAATACCTGGTCGAGTACGGCCTGAAGGTCCGCTATCTGCACAGCGATGTCGACACGCTCGAGCGCATCGAGATCATCCGGGACCTGCGCCTCGGGGTGTTTGACGTTCTGGTCGGCGTGAACCTCTTGCGCGAGGGGCTGGATATGCCGGAAGTGGCGCTCGTGGGAATCCTCGACGCCGACAAGGAAGGCTTCCTGCGCGGAGAGACCGCGCTGCTTCAGACGACCGGCCGCGCCGCGCGAAACATTCACGGAAAGGTGATCATGTACGCCGACCGTGAGACCAGGGCGATGGTGAAAACGATCGAGGAGACCGACCGCCGGCGCGAGATCCAGGTCGCCTACAACGAAGAGCACAACATCACGCCGACGACGATCGCCAAGCGCGTTGGCTCGCTCGCTGCAATGACTCCGCAGGGCGCAAAGGTCCCGGCGCGCAAGGCTGCCAAGGATGCGCTGGATGCCGAGATCGCCAAGCTCTCGCCCGACGAACTTCACGACAAGCTCGCATCACTTGAAGAGGAGATGCTCTACGAGGCCGAAGAGTTGCACTTTGAGCGCGCTGCTGAGCTGCGCGACGAAATCAAGGTGCTCGAGGCGCGGCTCTGATCGCGACGGCTGTGCCCACGACAATTCGACACTGATCGGCAAATACCCCTGGACAGCCTTGTCTTCGCCCGATTAAGCGGGAAAGGCCCCGCCGAGCGCGGGGCCTTTCCTTAAACGTTGATCGCGAGGTCGGTGTCAAGTTTTGTTTTCCCGAGCTGCGTCATCTTTCGATGACTGGGAGGGTGCAGCTCAAGTCACTCCCCATGAGTTCCGATATCGTAATCGATATGAGAACTATATCGTTAGCGGTATCGGAAAAAAACTATGAGTTGTTCCGTGAGCGTGCTCAGGCCGAGAATCGGTCGATCGCCAGCCTCATTCGCGATGCGATGTCCTCCTATCTACAGTCACCGGCGACTTCGGCCGAGACCGTGGAAAGCGCAGTAATCCGCCAAGTGCTGCCCGGATCGGGCAAATACAACATCTACGCCGAGGTGCGCGAGGCGGAGTAAACCGCCTGCAAAATCAGCCGATCGTTGGCGATATCGATTCTTGCGCTCGCGGTATCGACCGCTGGAGTCGCGCTCAGACGTCGCCGATCATCAGCACGCCTGCTGGTTCGAGCCCCAAACGTCGGTAAAAATCCCGGGCCTGCTCATTGCCCGGCACGCTCGAGAGCTCAAAATGGCTGTAGCCACGTGAGCGGAATTCCGCGCGGGCGGCGTCGATCAGTATTCGCCCGACTCCTCCGGTGCGGGCGCCTGGGCTGACCACGATGTCCTCGACGTAGCCGATTCGTTCGCTGGAATGGAATCCGAAGAGACCCTCGCGTTCGGTGCAGAAGATGAACCCGGCATCGCTGCCCTCAACAACGGCGATCGCGGCGAACCCGCCGTAGGCGTACCAGCGCTCGAATCCACCGCTGTAGTGATTCCAGAATTCCTCGTCTGAACGCTGCGGAGCGCTGCCGAGTGATGGCTGAACCGCCATCTCGTGCTGATGCAGGAAAAGCATCAGTTGGCGCGCACGCTCGATGCCCGCGGGATCGATCTCCTCCAGGGTGATATCCATTGCCGCCACCGTAGCGACCGCATCAGTCCGCTGGTCGTTGTGTTTATATGCCCGACTCATGCCGGCCCTCCTCCGACCCTCCGCACGGATCGCGCTAGCCGTTTTGACGCTCCTGGTTTTCGCCCTCGCGAACGCCAGTGGCACCTCGGCAATCGACCAGGCCTCTGGCCCAGATTCCGCACCGCTGCGCGAGTTGCCAGACCTCGTGCTCAAGCCGTGGCTGGACACGCAAACTAAGAATGGCAACTTCAACCGCCCGTCCGGCACGCCGGCGATAGACGGATATGGCAACGCCGGAATCGCTTATGGAATGCTTCAGGAGGCCGCGCGCACCGGCGACATGACCTACCTGAAGTCTGCGATGAGGACCTTCAGCTGGATCACCAGGACGCGCCAGCCGATGAACGGCGTTTTCTACCAGATGTTCTCGGCCTCGGCCTACAACTTCGCCCGCGCAAACTTCGCTGGTCGTCCTGAGTTCAAACGGATCCGCGTCGCATGGGCAAACCAACTGCGCCGCTTCCCGTATCAACGCGGCGTGCTGGGGAGCAGGTACCACTACAACAAGAATCTGGTCGAGGCGCTCGAGGTGATCGAGCTCTACAACTCCGGGCTGCGTGGCAACGCGCGCAATGCGATCCTGCGCGATCGCAAGCTTGCGCTGCGTCGGGCACTACGCCTGATCGACCGTCTCATTCCGGCCCGAGTGAAGAACTACACACAAAGTGTCGGACCTGGTCAGGGCTGGCCATTCACCACGACGGTCGCCGATATGAGCGATCCGCCGGCCAACCCGCCAGCATACAACGCATTCGTCGCCGGCGTCTACGCGCGGGCCTACCAACAGCTGGCGCCGGGACTCCGCACCGAGCGAATGCGCCTGACATCCGAGACTCTGATCCGCGGTGTGATCGCGCGTACCGCGCCCGACGGCGACATCGCGTTCGACGGGCGGTCTCAGGAGCAGGCGTGGGCGCTTTCGCTTGCTGGCTACGCAGCGTGGTCAGCGTCGTCTTTTGCGACCGGAACCGAGCGCGAGATCTTCCTTGCCTTTGTCCGCCGAGTCGTCAAGCGCCTCGAGAACGTCCACGTGACCAGCGCTTCATCGTTCGGATTTGTGCTCACGCCTGCAGCAGGTTGCTGCGACAAACAGGACATGCCGCCCGGGCAGGATCGCTATTACGACGTCGCGAAGTACTCCGGGTTGACCGCGATGACGATGGGGTGGGCACTGCAGAAGCGTCCGCAGGACTGGCAGTCCGGGCCCGACGCAATCCCAACCGATTCCGCCTCGAACTTCGTGTACACGGCAGGCGATGGTCGCTTCATCCAACATCGCGGCGCAAATATCTACTGGTTCATGAGAATGCAGAGCGACTACTTCGACGCGCGATCCGACATGGGCGTTGCCGTGATGAAGGTGCGAAATGCGAACGGCACCTGGACCGATGTGGTCCCGCCTCGGCCGTACACCGGTGGCCACCAAAAGGCAGCCGACCCTGCGTCGCCCTGCCTTGTCTACCGCAAGGGCTGCGCATATCTGGAGCTCCGCGGCGGAGCCGCAGATGCAGGCGGCGGATTCACGTTCAGTGCTATCTGGCGAACCGCGCGGGGGACACTTGTTCGGCGCGGAACCGCGACGGTCACGCCGAACGTCGACGGTCTGAAACTCACTTGGGACGCACGGGCCGGCGACGTGTTCAACTTCAACAACTTCCTTCCGTCTGCGCAATGCGCCGACACTGGGGTGACCAGTCCCGGGCTCGCCTTCACGGTCGCCGGGCAAACCGTATGCAGGATCGCAAAAGGCACATATGCAGGCGGATCGCGCGTGGACATGCGTAAGACGCAGTCCGTGGCGCTGCCCATCAACGGCCAGGTCTACGTAGCGTATTCGGCTACCTCAAATTAGCGAACATACGTTCGGTCCGGACCGGCTGGTAAACATCACTCCTAGGATCGAGTGATGGCAGGAGCAGACATCGAACGCCGCGCAGGGACCGCATTGAGCGACCGAATGGTGATTTCGGGCGCCCGCGAGCACAACCTCAAGGACATCTCCATTGAGTTGCCGCGCGACGCCCTGATCGTGATCACCGGCCTTTCGGGCAGCGGCAAGTCCTCACTGGCATTCGACACGATCTACGCCGAGGGTCAACGGCGATACGTCGAGTCGCTGTCCGCCTACGCGCGCCAGTTTCTCGGGCTCATGGAGAAGCCCGACGTAGACTCGATCGAAGGCCTCTCGCCAGCAATTTCGATCGACCAGAAGACCAGCTCGCGCAACCCGCGTTCAACGGTCGGCACCGTCACAGAGATCTACGACTATCTGCGCCTGCTCTGGGCTCGCGTCGGTCACCCGTATTGCTACAACTGCGGCGAGAAGATCGAGGCTCAGTCGGCCGAGCAGATCATCGACCGCGTGCTCGATCTTGAGGACGGCACCAAGTTCCTCGTGCTCGCCCCGATCGTGCGCGGTCGCAAGGGCGAGTTCACGAAGGTCTTCGATCAGCTTCGCGCCGACGGCTTCGTCCGCGTTCGCGTGAACGGCGAGATCCGCCGCCTCGATGACGAGCAGCCGATCGAGCTCGACAAGAAGTTCAAGCACGACATCGCAGTGGTCGTGGACCGCCTGACGATGCGGCCTGATCTGCGTAAGCGCCTCGCGGATTCGATCGAGACGTCCGTCGGTTTGGCAGACGGCTTGGTAGAGATCGAGACCGTCGAGAACGACTACCGAAGCTTCCTCTACAGCGAGAAGTTCCTCTGCATGAATTGCGGATCATCGATGCCAGAGCTCGAGCCGCGCAGCTTCTCATTCAACTCGCCTCACGGCGCGTGCCCAGACTGTCATGGTCTCGGTCAGGTGCGCACCGTCGATCCGGATCTCGTCGTCCAGGACGAGTCCAAGCCAATCGCCGACGGCGCAATCAGTGGCTGGCTCGTTCCGTTCTCGCTCCACTTCGACCGTTTGGCGCAAGCCGTGGGCGAGCACGCCGGCTTCGACGCCTCGCTGCCATGGAACGAGCTTTCAGACGAGGCGCGCGAGATCTTCATGAACGGCCTCGGCAAGGAGCGGATCCCCGTCACATACGTGACGCGCCGAAACAACACCCGCACGTACATGGCCAAGTACGAAGGGATCGTGCCTTCGATCGAGCGGAGATACGCCGAAACCGATTCCGACAATGCACGCGAGTTCCTCGAGCAGGTGATGGCGCTGAAACCGTGCTCAACCTGCGACGGTGCGCGGCTTCGGGCCGAGAGCCGCGCAGTGCGCGTGGATGGGCTGGGCCTGCACGAGTACACGCATCTCTCTGCCGCCGCTGCGCTCGAGTGGATCAGCAACGTCAAACTCAGCAACACCGAGCGCCAGGTCGCGCGGCTGATCCTGAAAGAGATCGAGGAACGGCTGAACTTCTTGGTCAACGTGGGCGTCGGGTATCTGTCGACGGATCGCACCGCCTCGACCCTCTCCGGCGGGGAAGCCCAGCGCATCCGCCTTGCGACCCAGATCGGTTCAAGCCTCGTCGGCGTGCTCTACATCCTGGACGAGCCTTCGATTGGTCTTCATCAGCGCGACAACGAACGGCTGATTGCCACGCTCGAGCGCCTGCGCAACCTCGGCAACACCGTGATCGTCGTCGAGCACGACGAGGGCACGATGCTCGCCGCCGATCAGATCGTGGACATCGGCCCCGGCGCTGGCATCCACGGCGGAGAGATCATCGCCCAGGGCACCGCCGAAGAGATTGGAAAGGTCAAGGAGTCGCTCACCGGGCAATACCTGTCGGGCGCGCGCAAGATCGAGATGCCGTTCGCGCGGCGCAAGCCGCAGGGTTGGATCGAGGTCAAGGGCGCAACTCAGCACAACCTGAAGAACGTGGACGCCAAGTTCCCGCTTGGGGTCTTCTGCTGCGTCACCGGCGTTTCCGGCAGCGGCAAGTCAACTCTGGTCAACGACATCCTCAACAAGGCCGCCACTGCGGCGATGAAGAACGGCGGCGGCTCACGCACTCGACCCGGCGTACACAAATCGATCCTCGGTCTCGAGCAGGTGGACAAGGTCATTGACATCAACCAGTCTCCGATCGGCCGAACGCCGCGCTCGAACCCCGCCACCTACACGGGATTGTTCGACCAGGTGCGCGATCTCTTTTCCCGCACCCAAGAATCCCGCGCCCGCGGCTACAAGCCCGGCCGCTTCAGCTTCAACGTCAAGGGCGGACGCTGCGAAGTGTGCTCGGGCGAAGGTCAGATCAAGATCGAAATGCACTTCCTGCCGGATGTATACGTGCCCTGCGAGCAGTGCCACGGCAAGCGTTACAACCGCGAGACGCTTGAGGTCAAGTACAAGGGCAAGAGCATCGCCGACGTCCTCGACATGACGATCGAGGAGGCTGCCGAGTTCTTCGAGCCCGTGCCAAAGATCGCGCGCAGGCTGAAGACCTTGAACGACGTCGGCCTCGGCTACGTCACGCTCGGCCAGCCGGCCACCACGCTCTCCGGCGGCGAGGCGCAGCGCGTGAAGCTCGCCAACGAGCTCGCGCGCGTGGCGACCGGCAGCACTCTCTACATCCTCGACGAGCCAACGACCGGCCTCCACTTTGCAGACATCGAGCGATTGCTCCAGGTGCTCCAACGCCTCGTTGATGCCGGCAACTCTGTCGTCGTAATCGAGCACAACCTCGATGTGATCAAGACGGCCGACTGGCTGATTGACCTCGGGCCCGAAGGCGGGGAGGGCGGGGGAGAGATTCTTGTGGCCGGTACTCCCGAGACCGTGGCCGGCGAAAAACGCTCGTACACCGGACAGTTCCTCGCCGACATCGTGACCGCGAAGAAGCCCTCCGCGAAGAAGAAATCTGCCGGCAAAAGGGTCACTGCGAACGTTTGAGTCACTTCCACGCAAAACATTTTTGTGCCTTGTTGCGGGGTTATTGCGAACCGCGGGCCATTCGTCACGGCCACGTCGGAGACGTCGAATACGCTCAGTCACAGAGCTGAAAATGCGCGGAGCCAACCAAGAAGAACAACACATGCTGCTGGTGGAGAACCGGCTCCTCGACATCTCGAGCACGCGCCGCAAGCTGCGCGAAACCGCGGACGAGATCGAGCGGGAAGAGGGCGAGGAGCACCTGATCCTCTTTCTTCGACGCGCCGACAAGGAACTGGAAGAGTCCTACAACGATTTGCTCCGTGACACGCACTTCTACGTCTCGGAAGAGGACCTCGCGAAAGCTGGATCTGGCCGTCGCGAACGCGACCAGCGAGAAGACGAGTTGAAGGCCAGGAAGGCAAGTCCGAAGATTGAAGTCCCCGAGCCGGCCGAGGAACTGCGCCTGTTCGAAGGCGAAGAAGCCGCCAAGCGCGGTTCCAAGTAGTCGGCTTTGCTGCTCACTACCGACGCGATCCGCAGCCGTTTGGCCAGCTTCGCCGCGGAATGGTCGAAGTACGACGGCAGCGAACGCGCTGAAGCCCAGACGTTCCTGAATCAGTTGTTCAGTTGTTATGGCCAGGACAGAAAAGGCTGCGGCGCGCTATTTGAAGACGCCCAGGAAGGTCGCTTCCTCGACCTGATCTATCCAGGCGTATGCATTATCGAGATGAAGCGCCCGTCCGAAGCCAAGTCACTTTCGAAACACCGGGAGCAGGCGCTTGACTACTGGCGAAATTCCGCGGACGCCAAGACGGGCGTGGAGGCGCCTGAATACGTCGTGCTCTGCGCGTTCGCAAAGTTTGAGATTTGGCAGCCTGGACGCTTTCCGAAAGAGCCAAGACTCGTTGTTGACCTCACCGAGCTCCCCGACAACCTCGAGGCACTCCAGTTCTTGGCCGGTCGACAGCCCGTCTTTAAGGGCAACCAACTCGACTTAACCCGGGAGGCCGTCGCAAAAGTCGCAAGCCTAAGCCGCCTGCTGGTAAAGCGCGGGGCGGGAGACGAGCAGCAGATAAGGCACTTCGTCTTCCAATGTGTATGGTGCATGTTTGCGGAGGATGTCGGCCTCTTGGACGACAATCTGTTTTCGCGATTGATCGAGAAACTTAGAGCCGATCCCTCCGATTCGAGCGAAAGCGTCCTCGGGCAACTCTTCGAGTACATGAATCGGCCGCAGGGTGGGCCAGAGCACGGGATCTATGGGGGGGTGCGCTACGTGAATGGCGGGCTCTTCGCCGAACCCGCGTCAATTCACCTGCTCCCCGACGAGCTTGAAATCCTTTCGGAGGCTGCGCTCGGCAAATGGGCTGACGTAGAACCAGCGATCTTCGGCGGCTTGCTTGAAGGAGGGATGGAGCATGAGCAGCAGTGGCGTCTCGGCGCGCACTACACGCATATCGCTGATATTCAGAAGATTGTTGAGCCGACAATCGCGCGGCCATGGCGGGAACGGATAGCGGCGCTGACAACAGTGAAAGATGCCGAACAAGCACGGACGGATCTGCTCAACTTCGTTGTGTTGGACCCCGCTTGTGGCTCGGGTAACTTTCTCTACGTCGCCTACCGCGAGCTCCGCAGAATCGGCGTCGAACTCGGTGAGAAGATCGCAAAACTGAGGGTTGAGGCTGGAATGCCCGCCGCCATGGACGATGTCTATTACCCGCTCTCAAACATCCGGGGGATCGAGGTGGATGCGTTTGCCATTCACTTGGCGAGGATCACTCTATGGATGGGACACAAACTCTCGGTTGATGAACTAGGGCTGACAGAACAGGCGATCCCGCTTGCGGATTTGTCCGGCATTCAGCGCGCCGACGCACTTCGGATCGACTGGCCTCGTGCAGACGCGATTATCGGGAATCCACCTTTTCATGGCTCGCAAATGCTGAGGAGCCTGCAATCCGATGCGTATCTCGACTTTCTCCAGCACGAGTTCGGCGTCGGTATTAAGGACTTTTGCGTCTACTGGTTCATCAAAGCCAACGACAGCCTCGCTCCTGGGAAACGTGCCGGACTTGTTGGAACAAACTCAATAAGTCAGAATCGTGCGCGTTCTGCGAGTCTCGATTACATCGCGGAGCACGGCGGCATCATCACCGATGCCGTCTCGTCGCAGAAGTGGCCGGGCGATGCCAACGTTCACGTGAGCATCGTGAATTGGGTGCGAGACCCGAGCGAGCGGCCTGCGGCTTTTTTCCTCGACGGGGAGGTGGTCGACGGGATCTCGACATCCCTTCAGCCGGGAGGGGACCAGCGGTCGGCGGTCGTGCTCAGACAGAATCGTCGCCGCAGTTTCCAGGGGCCAATTCCGGTTGGCGATGGTTTCGTACTTGACCCCGCGGAGGCCGAGAGACTCTTGACACCGCACTTGTCCCAGGTTATCCGTCCGTACGTGGTCGGCGAAGACATTTTGAACAATCCTGGAGCAAGACCGGGGCGTTTCGTGATCGACTTCGGAGAGCGCTCCCTGGAAGAGTCGATGGAATTTCCTGAGGCGCTCGAAATTGTGCGTGCTCGGGTCAAGCCGGGTCGAGATCAAAACCGCGATGAGCGATTTCGTAAGTATTGGTGGAGATTTGGCCGTCCGCGCGGCCAAATGCGAGCAGCGATCGAAGGGCTTGATCGATATATCGTTGGAACCGCAACAGGAAAGCGCATTGCTTTCGCTTGGCAGGACGCGCGAGTCTGCCCCAGTAATCTGACCAATGTTTTCGCGTTTGACGACGACTACGCGTTCGGCATGCTGAGCTCAATGACGCATACCGCTTGGGCCAGGGCTCGGTCGTCGACGCTCGAAACGAGGATTCGATACACGCCGACCACTGCGTTCGCAACCTTCCCTTGGCCGGACGCCGACGCGTCGGCGCGCGGGTCTGTCGCTGCCGTAGCTCGTTCGCTCTACGCGCTTCGCGACTCGATCTCGCTTGAACGTGGTATCGGACTCACCAAGCTTTATAACGAACTTGAGGACGGTGCCTATGAAGATCTCGAAAGGCTGCACGTTCAATTGGACCAAACGGTCGCCGAGGCCTACGGCTGGCCGAAATCGATCGGCCAGGAACCGACCGAGACGAACGCTCGCCTTCTGGAGATGAACCACAAAATCTCCGACGGAGAAGTGCCATATACGCCGTTCGCATATCTTCAGTCATCTGAGTAGGGTGACCCGAATGGATCCCGCCGAGGAAGACCTCAAGCTCTTCGCCCAGAAGCGCGACTGGTACGAGCGCAACGACAAGCCCGAGAGCCGCGAACGAATCATGCGCGAGTTCGCCGCTCGGCGCGCGTACGTCCACTTCCCGGTCCATGGCGAGATCCTCGAAGGCTTCGACACCGGCCGACTCGAGATCGGTGAGAACACCCACCTTGAGCCACATTGCTGGATCACGCTGAATTTGGACGAGGCTCATGTGAAGATCGGCGCCGGCTCATTCCTCAACGTCGGCACGATGATCGCTGCCCAGGAATCCGTGACGATCGGCGATCACTGCATGTTCGGCAACGGCTTCTTCGTCGGCGACGCCTCCCACAACGTTGACGACCCGAATGTTCCGATCACGCAGCAGGGCTTCACGAGCAAGGGGCCGGTGTCGATCGGCGACAACTGCTGGTTCGGGGTGCATTGCGCGGTGCTTCCGGGTGTGACAGTCGGGAATCGCGTGGTCGTCGGATCAAACAGTGTCGTCACCCATGACTTGCCCGACGGCGTCATAGCCGCCGGGGTTCCCGCGAAAATCATTCGCGAGATTGACTTCAAGTCCGAGTAGGTCGAAGCGCTAACGGATCGAAAGATCCCGCAACGCAATCGCCACAGCGTGGGCTCGCGTCGAGGCATCAAGCTTGCGCATCGCGTTCTTCACATGCGTACGCACCGTGTGAGCACTCAGCGAGAGCTTGTCCGCCACCTCGTCGGTGGAGAAACCGTCTGAAAGCAAACCGAGGATCTCACGCTCACGGCGTGAAAGCTGCGGCTGTTCAGAGGCGATCATGTCGTCGATCTGCTGATCGCTCATTGGCTCGGGGAGCCAGCGGCGGCCACCTGCGACCGTGCGGATTCCTTCGATCAACGCGTCGGTGTCGTCGTCTTTGATCGCAAATCCAAGTGCGCCGGCGGTCATTGCGCGGGCGACGAGGCGATCGTCGTGATAATCACCCCACGCGATCACGTTGAAGCGTTTACGGCTGAGATCGCGAATCAGATCGATTGCGTCCAGCCCCTCGGGGCGTAGGTCCACGACGACGACATCGGGACGTTCAGTCGCGATCAGATCTCTTGACGCCTCATTCGCCACTGTGTCGGCGACGACGTGGATGTTGTGCGGTTCCAGCACGTAGCGCAAGCCACTACGCAGGACCGCATGGTCATCGATGACCACAACCCTGGTCTCGGCGCTCATTCTTCTATGGATTCCTTTCGCTCCGACTTCGCCGGGTGCTAGGCAGAGTTGACTCCACTTGTGGAGGTCATCCGAGTCGCGGTCCGGGCGGGCCGTTTAAAGCTCAGTTTGAGCTGTTTCCCGAGCGGGGCCACTCGGTAACACCCGTCAGTCCACCAAGGCCAACGGTGAACGCAATATACATCAACAACCGGCGGGTGACCAGTCGGTCAGTTGGCCGTTTAGCCAGTTTTGATGCGCGTTAGCCCGGTTTGCTGGCTGCGTGCTCGCTCGGGAGTGTCTCGGCCCAATTTTGGAGTTCCAGGGCCTCGTCTGGAGACATGCCGTATCCGTGTTCAGGGGCGGGATACGATCGCGCGCGTACATCGCGCGCATAGTCGCTGACGCCACGGACCATCTCCTCGCGAACCTGGGCGTATTGGCGCACGAACTTCGCCGGTCGGCCGTTCCAGATCCCCAGGAGATCGTGGTAGACGAGCACCTGGCCGTCGGCCGCAGGGCCAGCGCCAATCCCGATCGCCGGAATCTCAAGGTGCGGCATGAGCGCTTCGGTCAGTTCGGAGGGCACAGCCTCGAGCACCACGGCAAAGCAACCTGCTGCCTGAAGCTCGAGCGCTTCTTCGATCACCTCGCGGCCGCGTGCAGCGGTGCGACCCTGGGCGCGAAAGCCGCCGAGCTGCACAGCGCTCTGCGGGGTGAGGCCAACGTGGCCCATCACGGGAATGCCCGCGTCAACGATCGCCTTCGCGCGATCGGCCGACGCGCCGCCACGCTCGAGTTTGACCGCGTCGCAGCCGGCTTCCTTGATAAAGCGCTGGGCGTTTGCGATAGCGAGCTCGTTGGAACCCTCGTAGCTTCCGAACGGCATGTCGCCAATCAGCAGCGGCGTCTTCAGGCCGCGACGCACAGCGGCCGACAGCATCACCATTTCATTCATCGAGACCGGGGTGGTGTTCGGATAGCCAAGCACGACCATGGCTGCCGAGTCGCCAACCAGCACCAGGTCCACTCCGGACTCGTCCACGACAGTGGCCGAGGGGTAGTCGTAGGCCGTGACCATGACGATCGGCTCGCCGAGCGCCTTCTTCTCGAGCAGGCGCGTGATCGACATGGGGCTCACTGCCTGGCTGTTGGGCTTGTTACTGGTCGGGCTGCTCTGCTGGGGCTGGTGCGGGGCGGGCTGGGGGTAGATGCTCATGATTTGTCTTGCTCCTTAAACGGGCTAGCGCTCGCGCGGGTCCTGCACGACGGAGCTGCCAAGCAGCTTCGCTACTTCGTTGTCAACTGAGACGCGACGGTTGTCCTCGTCCACGTGCACCACTAATGGCTCGTAGTTCTCGAGGTCGTTCTCGGTGTAGTCGGCGTAGCTGACGATGATCACCTTGTCGCCCTTGGCGACCAGGCGCGCCGCGGCGCCGTTGACCTGGATCATTCCGCTGCCACGCTGACCGGCGATCGTGTAGGTCTCAAAGCGCTGACCGTTGTCGATGTCGAGCACGTGGACGTGCTCGTTCTCGAGAATGTCTGACTGTTCGAGCAGATCTACGTCGATCGTGATCGATCCGACGTAGTGCAGGTCGCAGTCGGTGACTGTGGCGCGGTGGATCTTGCTCTTGAGCATCTTGCGTTGCATTACTGCGGTCTCCTGTTTAGCCCTGCAGGTGTGCGGCCTGGGGCGCGGGGTTTGTGGTTTGAGTTGGGACGGGTGCGGCGTGTGGTTCGAGCAAAAAATTGTCTATCAGGCGGGTTTTTCCGACGCGGGCTGCCGTGACGGCAAGCACGGCGCGCTCGACCGTGGTGACTGCTTCGAGCGTTTCGGGATCGACCAGCTCGAAGTACTCGATCGAATCAGTGATCGAGAGCTCGTCGCGCGCGATTGCGCAGAGAACGGCGGCGTCGCGCTGGCCATCAGACAGCGCTCCGGCCACTGAGCGCAGCGCCTTGGAGAGCGCGAGTGCACGCGGGCGATCCTCGGCGGTGAGGTAGGCGTTGCGAGAACTGAGCGCCAGACCATCGGCCTCGCGGACGGTCGGACAGACGATCACCTTGGTACGAAAGTTCAGATCGGTCGCCATGCGACGGATCACTGCGACCTGCTGCGCGTCTTTCTGGCCGAAGTACGCACGGTCGGCCTGGACCATGTTGAAAAGCTTTGCCACCACGGTGGTCACGCCGTCGAAGTGTTCGTGGCCGCGGCGCGCTGGCGCACCGCAGAGAGTTTCTGTGATTCCGAGCACCGAGACCGTGGTGGCGAAGCCATCTGGGTAGACCTCTTGGACGGACGGTGCGAAGACGATGTCGGCGCCGCGCTCGCTTGCGAGGGCGATGTCGTCCTGCAGCTGGCGGGGGTACGCCTCGAGGTCCTCGCCGGGGCGGAACTGGGTTGGGTTGACGAAGATCGTCACGACGGTGATGCCGTTCTCGGCGACGCTGCGGTCGACGAGTGAGAGGTGACCCTCGTGCAACGCTCCCATCGTCGGGACGAGGCCGATGCTTCGACCGGAAAGGCGCGCGAGGTCGAGTTCGGCGCGCAGGTCATCGAGCGTCGTCAGCGTTCGCATGACGTGTCCAGTGAGCGAAAGTGGGATTGATATTGATTCGGTGTCATCTTCGTTCCAGTTCTTGCGATACCGGACGAAATACGTTGCCGCTCAAAACCTGCGGCTGGTGTGGGTCTTGCTGAGTCCGTCCCTTGTGAGTGACGGCTACTGCAGAAAATTGTACTCCGCAGATGGGACGGGGGCAAGCACAAAATTGCCTATCTGCACCACCGAGGCCAGAAGGTACATTCGTGGCAGTGAAGGCAGTAGCGATCACAGAGATTTTCGACACGGCTTCGCCTGACGAGACCGCAGCAGTCGCGACCAGGTTCGCTGAGCGGCTCTCGCCTGGCGACGTAGTCGTTTTGCAGGGGGAACTCGGAACCGGCAAAACCGTGTTCGTGCGCGGCGCTGCTCGTGCACTCGGGTTCATGGGCCGGGTCACCAGTCCCACGTTCGCGATCGGCAATATCTACTCGGGCGAAAATACCGAGATCGCGCACCTCGATCTCTACCGCCTCGGAGAGATCGATGTCGGCGACGAAGCCGTGCTCGAGGACTTTCTCACGCCCGAGCGCATCGCCTTTGTCGAGTGGCCCCACGATGAGTTGGCCGACGCAGATCGCCTGCGCGCAGTGATCTCGATGGAGCACGCGGGCGAGGATCATCGCGCCATCGAGATCCACTGGATCGGGGAGACGCCGTGATCGAACTTGCCTTCGACACCGCGACTGCCGCCTGCACGGTCGCGCTCCGCAGGGCAGACGGCGAACTGTTTGAGATCACGCCGCCTCCTGCGCGATTGACCGAGCGCCCGGCGCACACCACCGAGCTGCTTTCCGCGATTCTTGAAGTGACGGCTCGCGCCGGCGTCGAGCTCGGCGATGTCGATCGCCTCGCCGTCGGCGTTGGTCCTGGAGCCTTCACCGGGTTGCGCATCGGCGTCGCCACTGCTCGAGCAATCGCGACCGCCAACGGAATCGAGTTGACGCCTGTCTCGTCACTCGCGGCGCTCAGCTCCGGCGAGGTGACTCCGGTCATCGACGCGCGACGCAACGAGTTCTTCTTTCGGATCGGCGACGAGGATCGACTGGCCGGTCCCGAGCAGGCGATCTCAGAGATCGCGGCGGCTGGACTGCCGTCCGTCGGCGACGGTGCGATCAAGTTGCGGACACTGCTCACGGACCAGGGTGTCCCGGTCCCGCCAGGTGACGATCCAATCCACCTCGTCCGCGCAGCAAGAACGCTGGACCTGGGGCGCGAGCTCAGTTCCGCCAAGCCGGACGATGTCGTCCCGAACTACATCCGCCCGCCCGACGCAAAGGTCAGTTCGCGCGAGAGCTGGCTCGTGGGGGCTCCAGAGTGAACGCCCAGCCGCAACAGAGCTTCGAAATTCGTCGGATGAACATGGAGGACATCGCCGACGCCCTGAAGATCGAACACCAGTCTTTCCCGACGCCGTGGTCCTCGGCGATGTTCGTGCTCGAGCTCTCGAAGGCCGGAAGCATCTGCCTTGCCGCTCACGACGACGACGTGCTGATCGGCTACATGATCGCCGCGCGCTACGCACAGGTCTGGCACATCATGAACGTGTCCGTCGATCCGGCGAACCGCCGCAGCGGGGTGGGCAGCGCGATGATCCACGAGATGTTTCGCATCGCCGACGGTGACCGCACTCACTACACGCTCGAGGTGCGCGCGTCAAACCTCGGCGCGATCCGTATGTATGAAGAGTGTGGCTTCCGCGAAGCGGGCGTGCGGCCCGGCTACTACGCCGACAACAAGGAAGACGCGCTGATCATGTGGCGCAGCACCGACAGCGACTTCGTGCCGCCCAACGCGTCCAACCCGACCGAGTGGAAGGGCCATCGATGATCCTCGCGATCGAAACATCCTGCGACGACACATGCGCCGCGGTTGTGACCAGCAAAGGCGAAGTCAGATCGAACCTGATCGCCTCGCAGATGGAGCACGACCGCTTCGGCGGCGTCGTGCCCGAGGTCGCATCGCGACGGCACCTGGAGTTGCTCGACGGTGTGGTGAGCGCCGCACTCGCCGACGCGGGTGCGACGCTCGATGAAATCGATGCAATCGCCGTGACGCGCGGACCGGGTCTGATCGGAACTCTGCTCGTCGGCTTCTCGTATGCGAAGGCGCTCTCGGCCGCCGCCGGCAAGCCGCTGATTCCGGTCGATCACCTCCAGGGCCACGTCTCGGCCAATTTCTTGGAGCCCGACCCGTTCGAGGCGCCCTTCCTCTGCCTGGTTGCGAGCGGCGGCCACACATTCCTCGCAAAGGTCACTGAACGCGAGGGCTACGAAGTGCTCGGCTCGACCGTCGACGACGCGGCGGGGGAGGCCTTCGACAAGGGCGCGCGGTTGCTTGGACTTGGCTACCCCGGCGGGGCTGCGCTCGACGCCCTCGCAAAGCATGGCAACCCGAAGGCCCACGACTTCCCGCGCAGCTATCCGGGCGAACTCGACTTCTCGTTCAGCGGCATCAAGACTTCGTTGCTCTACAGGCTCAGGGCATTGCCCGAGGGCGAGTTCGAGAACGCCAGGGCCGATTTCGCAGCCGGCTACCAGGCTGCGGTCGTCGAGATGCTCGTCAAGCGCGTGGAGAAGGCGATAACGGTCACGGGAATCAATCGCGTCGCAATCGGCGGGGGCGTCGCGGCAAACTCGCAGCTGCGCGATCAGATACGCGCTGTCGCGACCGACGTGAAGGTTCCGCCGCGCGAGTACTGCACCGACAATGCAGCGATGATCGGCGCCGCCGCACTGAACAGGCGCGAGGGCCCGCTGAGTGACTTTGCGGCATTGGACGCGTATCCCTCGGGTCAGCCGGCACCTTCCTGATGCCCGCGCGGATCACGATCTACGGCCGCCCTGACTGTCACCTCTGCGACGACGCCGAGGCGCTTGTTGCGGATCTTGTGGCCGGCAGCGGCGCGCTGATCGAAGTGGTCAACATCGAACACGACGATGAGCTGCACAAAGAAATGCTTGAAGTGATCCCGGTGATCGAGCTGAACGGCAACCGAATCTCCAAGCTGATCGAGTACCGAGGCGATCGCTTCGCCGAAGCCGTGCGCGAGGGCTTGATCAATTAGTTACTAAGGTGCCCCGCGGCCCGACCTATGCCTCCTTCTCAGCCGAAAAAAACTTCAGCCAGTCAAGCCGCCCCAGGGCTCGATGGCGAACGGCTCTCGCTTGGCGTTGCGGCGCGGCTGTCGCGCTACCTCCAGGTTCTGACGCAGGCCAAAAAGATGGACAAGGACAAGATCAGCTCGCAGGAGCTGGCGCGATTCACCCATGTGAATCCCACGCAGATCCGCCGCGACCTCTCGGGCTTCGGCAAGTTCGGCAAACGCGGGGTTGGCTACAACGTTGATTTTCTGATCGAGCAGATCCGCGCGATCCTCCACACCGCCGCGAAGTACAACATCGCGCTATTTGGAGCCGGACACCTCGGCAAGGCGATCGCCGGATCCGAAGTCTTCGCCGACCACGGCTTCGAGATCAAGGCCGTTTTCGACAACGACGCCAAGAAGGTCGGCACGCTGTGCGGGGACAAGGAGGTGATGCCCGCGGCGGACCTGCGCCAGACCGTGATCGACGAGGAAATCGTCGTCGGCGTCATCGCAGTGCCCGCCGTCGCGGCACAGCCCGTCGCGGATGAGCTCGTTGCTGCAGGCGTGACGATCATCTTCAACTACACCGACCGCCTGCTGGATGTGCCGCAGGAAGTCACCGTGCACACGTCGAGCCCGGCCGTCGACCTGCTCTACGCGCTCTACTTCTATCTGGCCTAGCCATAATTCCTCGCATGTCGCTGGACCTGATCAAAGCGCGCGAGGTATTCGAGCAGTCAACTGACTTCACCGTCGGTCTGGAAGAAGAATTCCAGATTCTCGATCCGCAGTCGCTCGAGCTCGTTCCGCGCTACGAAGAGCTTCGCTCAGCAGCGCAGGAAGACGATGACCTCGCAGTCTCCGTCGCCGGCGAGTTGATCTCATCGGAGATCGAGATCCGATCCGGTCGTGGCGAGAACTTCCCGCACGCCGTCGCGCTGCAGGAGTCCTTCCGGTCCAAGCTCTTTGGCGTGGCAGAAGGCCAGGGCGTGAAGCTCGGCTCGATCGGAGCACACCCGTTCAGCCCGTGGCAGGATCAGAAGATCATCGACACGGAGCATTACCGCCTCGTCGAGGATGGCCTCAAGTACGTCGCGTGGCGCAATAACACCTTCAGCCTGCACGTACATGTGGGCGTGCGCGGCGCCGATCGCGCGATCGCCGTGTGTGACCGCGTTCGCGAGCTGTTGCCCGAGCTGCTGGCGATCTCAGCTTCTTCGCCGTTTGTCGACGGCCGTGACAGCGGACTCGCGACGGCCCGCACTCAGCTCTTTACGCGGATGTTTCCGCGCTGCGGCATCCCGGAGCCCTTCGTCGATTGGAACGGGTACGCCGGTTTCGTCGACTTCCTCAAAGACGTCAACTCCGTCGTCGAATCAACGCAGCTCTGGTGGTCAGTGCGACCGCACCACAGTTACGGAACCGTCGAGGTACGAATTTGCGACGCGCAGCCGACGGCCGAGGGCTCGACGGCGCTCGCAGGACTGATCACTGCCTGCGTCGCGCAGGCGGCACGCGACTACGACGAGGGCGTGCCCTTCACGCCGCGACCGGGCCGCGAGCTCGAGGAGAATTTCTGGCGCGCAATTCGCTTCGGCCTCGACGGCAAGCTGATCGATTTCGAGGCCCGCACCGAGTATTCGGCCGCCGAAGTGACCGATCGCCTGCTCCAGTGGACGGCGCCGGTTCGCACCGAACTAGGGATCGAGCCGCAGTTTTCTGAGCGCAATGTTGCGCAGGTTCTTCGCGACCAACTCGCCGCTGGCCAGAGCCTGCGTCAGGTATTTGCCGCCGCCGTCGAAGAGACGCAGGCGAGCTTCAGCCGCAGCGCCGCGCCCGGACTACCGCATTTCGGCCGGGCTGCTGGCTAGACTGGCCAACGCTTCCCGGGGAAAGATGCGTTTTGGGCGCAAAAGCGATGGACAAATTCACTCGGATCGCCCCGTACGGGAGCTCCAATTCCACTTGATCCGTTATGAAAGGTGTCGGTCTTGACTGACTTTCTGAATGAAAATGGGGTCGTCGTTGCGCTGATCAGCGCGCTCGTCGCCGTTGTTTACGGGATTTTGAACACGCGTTCGCTGCTCAAACTCTCTCCGGGCAACGAGAAGATGCAGGACATTTCCAAGGCGATCCAAGAGGGCGCCAGCGCCTATCTCAACCGGCAGTACTCATCAATTGCGATCGTCGGCATCATCGTCGCTGCGATTCTCGCGCTGATTCCGGATCTCGGCCCTTCGGTCGCGATCGGTTTCATCATCGGCGGTGTTTCGTCGGCCGCGGCCGGGTACATCGGTATGAATGTCTCGGTGCGCATGAACGCCCGCGTGGCCGAATCCGCGCGCGGTGGCATCAGTCCGGCGCTCGACACCGCATTCCGCGGTGGCGCCGTGACCGGAATGCTCGTCGTCGGGCTCGCCCTCTTCGGAGTGGCCGCCTACTACGGCATCCTGACCTGGCTGTTCGACTTCTCCACTCGTGATGCGATCGACGCACTCGTCGGTCTCGGATTTGGTGGATCGCTGATCTCCGTGTTTGCACGACTGGGCGGCGGAATCTTCACCAAGGGTGCCGACGTCGGCGCTGACATCGTCGGCAAGATCGAGGCCGGCATCCCCGAGGACGACCCGCGCAACCCGGCCGTGATCGCCGACAACGTTGGAGACAACGTCGGAGACTGCGCCGGCATGGCCGCTGACCTGTTCGAGACCTACGCGGTCACGCTCGTCGCAGTCATGCTGATCGGGGTCCTGACCTTCTCGGTCGACGAGAACGCTCCGCGTGCTGCGCTCTACCCGCTGGTCCTTGGTGGCGTTTCGATTCTCGCCTCCGTGATCGGTTCGTTCTTCGTGCGCACCAAGAGCGGAAACGTCGAAGGCGCGCTCTACAAGGGCGTCGCAGTCGCAGGCGTCATCGCCGCTGCAGCGTTCTACCCGGTGACCAACTGGATGATGGGCGACATCGCCGTCCTCTCGACGATCACCGAACCAGTCCCCTCCGTGTTTGCGCTCTGGGTCTGCACGCTCGTCGGGCTCGCAGTAACCGGCCTGATCTTCGTGCTCACCGATTACTACACCTCGACGCGCTTCAAGCCGGTCAAGAGCATCGCTGAGGCATCACAGACCGGTCATGCAACCAACATCATCGCTGGCCTCGCAGTTGGTTTCCGTTCGACGGCCGCTCCGGCGCTCGTGTTCGTGATCGGGATTATCGCCAGCTACAACGTCGCTGGTGGCGGAGATGTCGGAATCTACGGAATCGGCGTCGCCGTCATGGCAATGCTCTCGCTCTGCGGACTGATCGTCGCGCTCGACGCGTTCGGTCCGATCACCGACAACGCCGGTGGAATCGCCGAGATGGCAGACATGCCCGAAGAAGTTCGCGCCGTCACCGACCCGCTTGACGCCGTGGGTAACACCACCAAAGCCGTCACGAAGGGCTACGCAATCGGTTCAGCAGTTCTGGCCGCGATTGTGCTGTTCGCAGCCGTCAAGGCCGAACTTCCGACCGCGAGCGCGGACATCTCGTTCGCGATCGACAACCCGTCAGTCCTTTCCGGTCTTCTGATCGGTGGCGTCATGGTCTATCTGTTCGTCGCATTCGCGATGCAGGCAGTCGGCCGCGCCGGTGGCGCAGTCGTCGAGGAAGTCCGTCGCCAGTTCAAGGAGAACCCCGGCATCATGGATGGCTCGGTCAAGCCCGAGTATGGCCAGTGCGTCGACATCGTCACCAAGGCCGCTCAGCGGGAGATGATCATCCCGGCGCTGATCCCGATCATCGGAACCGGCATCGTCGGCGTGTTCGCCGCGATCTGGAAGGTCAATGGACTGTTGATGCTCGGTGGCCTGCTGATGGGCGTGATCGTCGTCGGTCTGTTTGTCGCGATCTCCATGACCAATGGTGGTGGAGCCTGGGACAACGCCAAGAAGTTGATCGAAGATGGTGCATACGGCGGCAAGGGTTCAACCGCCCACGAGTCATCGATCACCGGTGACACCGTCGGTGACCCGTACAAGGACACCGCCGGCCCGGCGATCAACCCGATGATCAAGGTGGCGAACATCGTCGCGCTGCTTATCATTCCGCTGATCACCTGAGACAAGTGACCGGGGAGACACTTAGTTCCATTTGCACTTGACTTGTGCGATGAAACCGGGTATCGTTCGCCTCGGCTTTTCACCCCGGTGACGTGTTGGGGGACACATCACCATCGTGTTACAAAAGGTCGCTCCGAAAGGGGCGGCCTTTTTCTTTTTTGCGGGACGCGCCTGACGCCCGGTCCGGGCATACACTTCCGCGCTGATGGCAGAGCGCCGACCAAAGACCCATTCGCTCGAACGCGTCCTCGGCACTGGCGCGCTCTTCAGCACCGCCTACGGGAACGTCGGCAGCTCGATCTACTACGCGTTGGGCCTGGTCGCGGCCTTCGCCGCCGGCATGACCCCGCTCGTCTTCGTGATCACGGGCATCATTTTCTTCTTCACCGCCGCGACGTACATCGAGGGCACAACGATGTTCCCGGAGGCCGGCGGCTCGAGCTCTTTCGCGCGCCATGCCTTCAACGAGTTCTGGTCGTTCTTCGCTGCTTGGGCCCAGATGCTCAACTACATCATCACGGCAGCGATCAGCGCGTATTTCGTGCCGCACTACCTCGGCGTCTTCTGGGAGCCGCTGAAAGAAGCCCCGTGGGACATTGTCTTCGGCATCGGTGTGCTCGTCGTGCTGGGCATGCTGAACATCTTCGGGGCCGAGGAGTCGGCGAACGTCAACATCGTGCTTTCGCTCGTGGACTTCGCTACGCAGGTGCTGCTCGTGATCCTCGGCCTTTTCCTTGTCTTCAACGCAGACCTGCTGATCGGTCAGGTCGATTTCGGCACTGCGCCAACCGTCGAGAATTTCCTCATCGCAATCCCAGTCGGGATGGTTGCCTATACGGGCATTGAGACGATCTCCAACCTGGCCGAGGAGGCCAAGGACTATGAGAAGACCGTGCCAGCCGCCGCGAAGCTCGTCGTCGCAGCAGTGTTCGCGATCTACCTCTTTCTGCCGGCGATCGCGCTCAGCGCGATGCCCGTCAACGCAGCAGGAGCGACCGAGCTGGGAACGACATATGCCGGTGACCCCGTGCTCGGCATCGTCAAGAACATGGGACTCGGCTCATTCGAAAACGCAGTCGAGATCTACGTCGGAATTCTCGCGGCGACGATTCTGTTCATCGCGACCAACGCCGGCATCATCGGTGTCTCGCGACTGACCTACAGCATGGGGCAGTATCGGCAGGTGCCTCAAGCGCTGCGCTCGCTGCACCCCAAGTTCAAGACGCCGTACATCGCGATCATCGTCTTTGGCACTATCGCCTGCCTAGTGATAGTTCCCGGGCAGGCCGAGTTCCTCGCGAAGCTCTATGCCTTCGGCGCGCTGCTGAGTTTCACGATCGCGCACGTATCGGTGATCAAGATGCGGCTCGACCTGCCGATCCGGCAGAGGCCGTGGCTCGGGCCGCTCAACGTGCAGTTCCGCGACAGGTCCTGGCCGCTCTTCGCTTTCATCGGCGGTGCGGGAACGTTCATCGCCTGGGTCGTCGTGACCGCGCTGAATCCGTCAACACTCGTTTTCGGCGTTTTCTGGATGGTCGCGGGAGTGCTCTTCTACGTCTTCTACCGCCGTAGCCAAGGGCTGGGTCTGACGGTCACCAACAAAATCGTCGCGCCGAAAACAATCGTCGACCACGACGTCGAATACGACTCAGTTCTCGTCGTCTTCGAAGACGGAATCTATTCGCAGGAGGCCGTGCGAACGGCCGTCAAGATGGCGACGCGCCGCCGGCGTGGGATTCACGTCCTGGTGACGATAAACGTCCCGGCAAACGCGCCGATCGCTGCGGTGCTTCCGACGGCCGAATCAAAGGCAGCGTCCGTGATCGAGCGTGCGCGTGTGTTGGGCGGGCGCCGCGTCACCGGTCACTGGGTGAAGGTGCGTTCCGGCGAGGCCGGCAGCCGCATCGTGCACGAAGCCAATGAGATCAACGCCCGCGCGATCGTCTTCCCGCTCAAGCCAGACCTGTCGGGGTCGCTGTTCTCGCCTGCCGTGCAGAAGGTCCTGGCCGCGCGTCCGTGCCGAGTGATTCTTACGTCTGATTCCGCAGAGAAGTCTGCGCCGGTGCGATGAACATGCGCAACGTGAAAATCATCCTCTTTGTGGCGATCTTCGCGCTTGGCCTCGCGACGATCATCGTCACACTGGCCAACGGCGGCACGCTCACCTCGCGTGGGATCCTCTTCGGCGGAATTCTCTGCGCAATGGCCGCGCTCCGCATCTTCCTGGCGCTCAAACACAACGCCTGATGTTTCGCCGAGTGACAAATCTCGTTCGCTTCGGGCCGATGTCGACGATCGGCGCGGGTGCGCTGTTCATGGTCGTCTACATCGCCGCGGCGTCATCGCTGTATTTCGGGCTGGGGCTGATTGCGGAGCAGAGCCTGGGTCTAACGCCGGTGGTGATGGTGCTCGGCGGCGTCTTCTTCGTTTTCACCTTCATGTCGTACGTCGAGGGCTCCTCGCTGCACATCGAGCGGGGCGGCGCCTCCTCGTTTGCGCGCTACGCCTTCGACGAGTTCGTCAGCTTCATCGCGGGCTGGGCGATCCTGCTCGACTACGCGATCGTCCTTGCCCTGGTCGCGGCGACGGTGCCGAACTACCTCGCTGTTTTCTGGGGCGGGTTCGACAGCCGCGCGGGCGAGATGCTCATCCCTGTCGCGTTGATCCTCGTGATGACGTGGTCGAACATCCGTGGCGTCAGCGCGCAGACGCTGCGCCGTCGGCTGCCGCTTGGCTGGATCGACCTGATCGTCCTGCTGACGATCATCGTCATCGGTCTGTTTGTGCTCTGGAATCCCTCGGTGCTGACAGACCGTTGGGACCACGGCGGCGCGCCGACCTGGCACAGCCTGTTCATCGCTCTGATCCTCTCCACGGTCGCCGGCACCGGCATCGAGTCGGCATCTGGGCTCGCAGGGGAGATCAAAATCGGTCGCCGCGAGCTGAGGTCGGTCGTCTGGTCGAGTACGTCTTCGACGATCACGATCTTCACGGGCATCTCTGTCATCGCACTGATGGCAGATCCATTGATCGGTGGGCCCGGCGCGTCATCGACGTCGATAGCTACGCAGTATGTGGAGAGCCCGGTCGTTGGCGTTGTCCGCGGTTTCGATCCTTCGTGGCTTGCGAGTGCTTTGGCGTATGTGGTCGGCGTCGTCGCCGTTGTCACGCTGGTCCAGGCATCGCGCATCTACGTGCTCGGACCGATGCGCGTGACATACGCGCTTGCAACCAACCGCCAGGTGCCGAGCGCGATCGGCCGACTGCACCCCAAGCATGGAACCCCGTACGTCGCCGCCACCGCAGTTGCGCTGGTTTCGAGCGGCCTCGCGCTGCTCGACAACCCCGAGCTGCTGATCGCGATCTTCGCGTTTGGCGCGCTGCTGACGTTCTCGATCGCAAACCTCTCGATCATCCGCCTGCGCTTCTCTGAACCAGACGCCGCGCGTGCTTACCGTGTGCCGTTCTCGATCCCGATCGGCAAGGGCTCGATCCCGTTGCCGTCCCTTGTCGCGCTGCTCGGCTCGGTCGGCGCGTTCATCGGCGTGATCGCCCTGCGCCCGACGGCGACGATCGTCGGCGGTACCTGGCTGGCGCTCGGCATCGCTCTTTATGTGACCTACCGCAAAACGCAGGACAAGCCGTTGCGCGGACGAGTCACGATCCCCGAGGAAGACCTCAAGCGCCGCTCGGCGCGCGACACGGCCAAGGAAGGTTTCGGATCGATCCTCGTTCCGGTCTTCGGCGGCGTGCTCGACGACGACATCATCGGCACCGCGGGCCGCTTGGCGATGGAAGAGGGCGACGACGAGGAGGGCGCGATGATCGAGGCGCTGCACGTCATCGAGATCCCGATGTCGCAACCGATCGACGCGCCGGTCCCGGTCGAGCGCCTGACCCGCGCGCGGAAGATCCTTGCTCGCGCCAAGGAGGTCGGCGAGGAGTACCAGGGCGTTGAAGTGGCGACTGCAACTGTTCGCGCACGTTCGACCGGCGAAGCGATCGTCAAGGAAGCCTCGCGGCGCGGGGTGGAGGTGATTGTGCTGGCGGCGGAGCGCCCGTCGCGCATCCGCGGTGGACCACTTTTGGGCGGGGTCGAGCCCCGCGCGGCCGAGTTCATCGGAAAGGTCACCGAGTACGTGGCGCGCAAGGCGCCCTGCCGCGTGATCCTGACTGCGCCGCCCGAGACCGACGTTGAGGCGCTCGCGACTTCGATCGCTGCCAACCCGCACGTCTCCGAGGACTTCGCAAAGCAAGAGGCAGAGCGGCTCGCGCGCATGAAGGGTGTCACCGAGGAGCACAGCGCGATCGACCCGGGCGTTGCCCACCCGACCGATGCGGCGCGCCCGCACGAGCAAGAGGCCGATCACCGCGCGGTGGCTGACGATGAGGATCCGGACGACTTCATTGACACGATTGCATGACCAATCTCGTCGCTATCGGGTCACCAACTCGGACTTGGCTTAGGTATGCGGGATCCAGTCCACAGTATGCCCCGCCGGGATCGACTGTGGATGACCAGGCCCCCATCCCGATTTCCCCTGAGTAACCTCCAACCCATGTTCGTATTGATCGTTGGCTGTGGGCGCGCGGGAAGCGCATTGGCAAAGAATCTGCTCGAGGACGGTCACACCGTTTCGGTGCTCGACGAGAGCGCTGAGTCGCACCGTCTTCTGGATGTTGGTCTTGAGACCAACTGGGAGGACGAGGGCGGGATGTTCACCGTCGGAACAGCACTGGAGATCGACGCGCTGGTCGAGGCCGGCATCGAGCGCGCCGACGCATTCGTGGCCGGCACCAACGGCGACAACACGAACCTTGTGATCGCGCAGATCGCACAGAAGAAGTTCAACGTCCCCAAGGTCGTCGTCCGCGTGCTCGACCCGCGCCGCGCCACCTGGTACTCCGAGCAGGGTCTGCACACGATCTGTCCGACCCAGGCCGGCATCGAGATGCTCACGGCCGCAGTCCGCGGTGAAACCGAAGTCGTACTCACGGAGCAGATCTAGCCATGTACGTGATTGTCGCCGGCGGCGGAAAGGTCGGATTGAACCTCACGCGTGAGTTGATGGCCAAGGGCCACGAGGTAACCCTGATCGAGAACAACCGTCGGCGTTACACGATCCTTGAGCCACAGCTCGAGCACGTCGTACACCTAGGTGACAGCACCGAGCTCTGGGTCCTTGAGCGCGCCGGCATCGAGCGCGCCGACATGGTCATCGCCGTGACCGGCGACGACGAGGACAACATCATCATCGCCCAGGTCGCGCGCGAAAAGTACGGTCGCGACAAAATCATCGCGCGCTGCAACAACATCCGCAACATGGAGCACTTCGACCTTCTGAACATCAGTCCGGTGATCAGCTCTACAGATCTGATCCTCCGCCTGATCGAGCATGAGGTGCCGCAGTACGGGCTGGTCCACCTGCTCAAGCTGCAGGCCGAGGACCTCGAGATCATCGAGGTCGAAGTCGGCATCGGCTCAATTGCTGCGGGTAAGACCGTCGGCGAGATCGACCTTCCCGAGGGCGGCTTGATCATCGCGATCCTGCGCGAGGGCGAGGGCATCGTTCCGGGCGGCGACACGATGATCAACACTGGCGACGAAGTCATGCTGATCCTCAACCCGGGCCTCGAAGACGACATCACGCGTCTGTTCACGGCGTCTGAAGAGTCCTTCGCCTAGTCGGCCACCAATATGGCTGACCGCCACGTTGACCATCTTCTGATCGGCGGAGGCCTTGCCTCTGGTAACTGCGCACGCCATCTGCGCGAGAGCGGTGACGGGTCGATCCTGCTCGTCGGCCGCGAGCCCGAGCCGCCCTACAACCGCCCTGCGCTGACCAAGGGCTACCTCGCGCGCACCGAAGAGCGCGCGATGGACTACTTTCGCCCGCCCGAGTTCTGGGAAGAGCAGAGCATCGAGCTGTTGACGCGCATGAACGTGATGAAGCTCGACACGGATGCGCACACCGCAACGCTGATGAACAAAGATGTGATCACCTATGGCAACGCCCTGGTCGCCACGGGAGCCAACGTGAATCTGCTCCGCGTCGAGGGGATGGGGCAGGAGGGGATCCACTACCTGCGGGCCTTCGGAAACAGCGACTCGATCCTCGAAGACCTCGACAAGCTCGGCCGCCGTGTCACATTGATCGGCGGCAGCTACATCGGCTGCGAGGTCGCGGCAACGCTTTCGCGCCATGACTGCCAGTGCCAGATCATCATGCTCGAAGATCTTCCGCTTCAGCGCACGCTTGGCGATGACCTCGGCGCCTGGGCCAAGCGCCACCTCGAACGACTCGGCGTCCAGATTCACCCGGGCGAGAGTCTCGCGAGTTTCGAAGGTGATGGCGAGCGCGTCACTGCGGTCGCCTGTGAGTCTGGACTGAAGATCGAGACGGACATCGTCGTGATCGGCGCCGGAGTGAGCCCGGACACGATGCTCGCGAAGGCCGCCGGCCTTGAAATCGGCGAGCGCGGTGGGATCCTCACCGATGCAAACCTGCACAGCAGCGCGCCCGACGTATTTGCCGCCGGTGACGTCGCCGAGTGGTACTCAAGCGCGCACCAGTCGCACATTCGCGTTGAACACTGGGACGTTGCATTCAACCACGGCCGCACGGCCGCACTGAACATGCTCGGGCAGGACGTCAAGCACGAAGTAGTTCCATATTTCTGGACCGACATGGCCGATGTCGAGATCGAATCGGTCGGACCGGCATACGGCTGGGATCGCGTCGTCCTCCGCGGTTCGATCGATGATTCATCGTTCAGCGTCTGGTATCTGCAGGGCAACCGGGTCGCTCAGGTCGCGGCCGTTGGTCGAACGCATGACATCGAGATCGGCAAGAAGTTGATCGCAGAACGCACCGAGCTGCCCAGCGAGCAGCTCGAATCGCTCGGCAACGTCGAATTTGACGTCGCGTGCCTGGCCTGAATTCGGTAGCTTCCGCGCAACTCGACCCCGCGCATAGTGTTCATCATCTGATGCCCAACAGGTCTTTCGCGACACTTCTCGCAGCGCTGCTCCTGACGCTGGCCCTTGCCTCTACGGGAACTGCAGCTGCGGCACTCCCAGCAGGCAACACCGGCTGGTCGTGGGCGAACCCGCTCCCACAGGGCAACACGCTCGACAGCGTCGCGGTCTCCGGCGGCCGCGCATGGGCTGGCGGAGCGACCGGAACGCTACTTCGTTCGGACGATCTGGGAGCGACCTGGATCGCCACGCGCACCGGTCTTCTGGACGACATCCGAACGATCGAAGCCATTTCGCCGACTTCGGTCGTGTTTGCTGGCCGTTGCGCCCTTCGCCGGACCGACGACGGTGGGGTCACGGTCAAGCGCCTCGCGTGGGGAGCAAGCGACGACACCTGCGCCGCACAGATCCAGGCGGTTTCATTCCCTTCACCTCTGATCGGGTATCTGCTGCTTACCAACGGCGACCTCTACGCGACGGGCGACGGAGGCGACAGCTGGAACAAGCGCGGAGTAGCGCCGGGTTCGACAGCGGTGGGCGGCACAGACAGCGTCCGCGACATCTCATTTTCTGGTCCGAGCACCGGAGTTCTGAGTGCAGGAAACCGCATCCTGCAGACGGTCGATGCGGGGGTCAACTGGACTCCCGTGGCAGCGCCCGCAGGCAACGGTCAGTTCAAATTTGAGTTTCTCAATGCCTCAATCGGATTCGCTGCGGGCAATAAGAGTGCTTTCCTCAAGACGACAGACAGTGGCGCGACTTGGTCCGTCGTACCGGGGGGCGGGCTCGGCTCGGCGGGGTTGGTCGATGTCACGGGAATCAGCTGCGCCAGCGAGCTGCTCTGTCTCATCACAGCAAGCCCGAGCAACGGATATCTGCGAACCGTCGACGGTGGAGCAACATGGACGGGTTCAGCCAGCGCGGTGCCGAACGCGGCCGAGTTCATCGATGCGTCGAACGCGGTCGCTGTCGGAAATGGCGGAGCGGTCTCAATCAGCTCTGATGCCGGAGCTTCTTTCACGCCCGCCACTTCCTCTGCGTCGGGCAGCTTCACCGGCATTCGGGTGGACTCTGCAACTTCCGCATTTCTCTACGGGTTCGACGGCGCGATCGCACGGTCGACCAACGGCGGACAATCATGGAACTCTTTCGTGCTCCCATTCAGAACTCCGATTCTCGACGTGACGTCATCAAGCTCGTCGCGAATCTTCGCGCTGACAGCTGGCGGAATCCAGCGCAGCAGCAACGGCGGAACGACTTGGGTCAGGGCCGGGATCGGCTCCAAGGTGAAGCCGAAGGGGATATTTGCCTGGAAGCCGTCGAGGGTTCTGATCGTCGGCTCAAAGGGCGTGCGCGTTTCAATCAGGAATGGAAGCGCGAGCAAGCCGGCCAAGGGTAAGATCGCGAAACTCTCACTCAGCTCCGTCGACCGCGCAGGATCATCTGTTTTCGCCTACGGAAAGAAGGCGATCGCATCGACCAGCACCAAGGGCAGGACGTGGTCGACAACCAGGGCACCTCGAGGCGCCGGATCGATCATCAAGCTCGACATGATCGACTCCAAATACGGTTTCCTGCTCGACTCCAAGGCGGAGCTCTTCTCGACCAGGACCGGCGGAAAGAGGTGGACGCGAATGGAAACCACTGGCGCGAACGTCGCGTCATCGATGGCCTTCGGCGACATCAGACACGGCTACCTCACTGACAACACCGGTCGCGTGCTCGCGACCGCCGATGGCGGCGCAACATGGGCTCGTCAGTACCCGTTCTATGACGCGTTGGCCAACTCCATTTCGCTCGTCGCAGCCCCTGGGCGCCTCGCAGCTCTGACGCTCGTCTCCGGGACCAACCGGGTGTTCGGCACTACAACGGGCGGTCGAATCGGCAACGCTTCTCAGCTCACGATCACGCCTTCGGCGAAGGCGGTTCGCAAAGGCACCATCGTTCGCGTGACCGGAAAACTCACCCCCGCCACCGGAACAGAGCGCGTCGCAGTGCTCGCTCGCGTCGTGAACGCCGAAGGCGGCACCCGCTGGGTTACGCAGGAACGCACTGTGTCCGCAACGGGAACCTTCACCACCTCGTGGCGGATGTCGGCGACCACAGGGTTCATCGCCCGCTGGTCAGGCGACGCATCCCGCGACGGGGACGCCGCGCCGCTGAGGATCGTTAAACTGCGCAAGTAGAGCACTCGATTCGCGCTAGCTATTCTCTTCAATCGCGCTAGCGATCCTCGCGCAAACACTGGGGAATCGTCTAATGGTAGGACGCTCGGTTCTGGTCCGAGAAGTCGGGGTTCGAGCCCCTGTTCCCCAGCTACCGTCCGATCGCTGCGCAGCGAAGTTTTCCTCCCACGCTCCAGCGATGAGCCGCTGGGGCAAGTGAGGCCGATGGTGTTCGTGGTCCGCTGGGCCGGCGATGCCGAAAATGACGGCGACGGCGCCGGTCTGAGCAAGGCTTCGCTGGGGAAGTCGTAGTTCGAGAAAACCCCTGCAAACCGGCTCGTACGGCGGGTTTACGGAGATTTCTCCATCCGCCCTCGGGGGCATTCTGAACGCGATGCCAGAGCCTCACCAGAGCTATCCGTTCTCGGCCGTTGTCGGCCAGGACGACTACAAACTCGCCCTACTTGCCAACGCGGTTGACCCGTCGATCGGCGGCGTACTTGCCGTGGGCGAGCGCGGCACGGCCAAGTCCACACTGGCGCGGTCGTTCGCGGCCCTGCTCCCGGAGATCGGTCGCGATGAAGAGGCCCGGGCCGCTCCGTTCGTGGAGCTTCCGCTCGGCGCCACAGTCGATCGACTGACCGGCTCGCTCGACACAGCGAAGCTGCTCGCGGGCGAGGGCGCGCAACTCTCTGATGGCCTGCTCGCTGGCGCAGACGGCGGCGTGCTCTACGCCGATGAAGTGAACCTGCTCGGCGATCACCTCGTTGACGTGCTGCTCGACGCAGCCGCCTTCGGCTGCGTGCGGATCGAGCGCGACGGCCTGAGTGAAGAGCGTGACGCGCGATTTCTGCTCGTCGGCACGATGAACCCTGAAGAAGGAGCGCTGCGCCCGCAGCTGCTCGACCGCTTCGGACTCTCAGTCACGATCGCCGCTCCGCTTGAGCCGTCTGAGCGCGCCGAAATCGTGCAGCGCAGGATCGCGTTCGAGCAGTACCCGGGGATCTTCTGCGAGCGCTTCGAGGGCACCGAGATCGCGCTGCGCGAGATCATTGAGCGCGCCCGCGCTGTTTGGCTCGATGTTGATCTTCCCAACGAGACTCTGAACGTGATCGTCGAAGCCTGCGCGCGGCTCGGTGTCGAGGGAATGCGAGCAGATCTTGTGATCGCCCGCACCTCAACTGCGCTCGCCGCTCTCGACGACCGCCGTTCGGTGATCGATCGCGACATCGAGACGGCCGCACGGCTCGCGCTGCCGCATCGCGCGCGCACCAGCGCGACGGAGCCGGAGTGGCTCTCCGAACAACAGATCTCAAAGGCATTCGCGCAGGCTCGCGGCGAATCCGTCGAGGAAGAAGCCGGCCCAGATCCGCGCGTCGCTCCGCCCCGCACCCAGGCTGGCTTCCGCGCGACAACGCGCCGTGACGCGCCAGCTGTTGAGGATGCAGTCACCGGCCGCGGAGCTGGCCCGATCGGCCGCGGCGCTCGCGCCGAAGGCGGTGACCGCCCCGCAATTGACTCGCGTCCGGCGACAGACAGCGAGGACCTCGACGTGATCGCTACAGCCCGCGCGGCAGTCACGCGGCGCATCTTGCAAGGGCCCGGGGCCGCTGATCCCGCGGAGGCGATAGGCGGACCGGGTTCGGACGTGATGGGCGCTGGTCCTGGCGACATCCGCGCGGAAGACCTGCGCGAACGGGTCCGCGCCGGGCGCGAGGCCAATCTCGTCCTGTGCGTCGTGGATGCCTCAAGTTCTGTGCTCGAGAACGGCCGTGGGGGTGAGCTGCGTGCGCTGCTTGGCG
This sequence comes from Solirubrobacterales bacterium, assembly GCA_016185345.1. Lineage (GTDB taxonomy): Bacteria > Actinomycetota > Thermoleophilia > Solirubrobacterales > JACPNS01 > JACPNS01. The sequence continues at coordinate 65,865 of JACPNS010000012.1, forward strand.
GACTTGTCGCGGACGCAAAGCGCAAGCGCGACCGGGTTGGATTGATCGTCTTCCGCGGGCGCGAAGCGCGCCTGGTCGCCCCGCCATCGCGAAACCACACTGCGGTGCTGGCGGGACTGGAAACCGTTGAGCCAGGCGGCACGACGCCGCTTGCCGAAGGCATCCGCGTTGCCCACGAGACAGCAACCCGCGAGCTGCGCCGCAACCCAGATCTTCGACCGATCGTCGCGCTCGTCACCGACGGCTACGCCAACGTCTCCCGCTCGGGCAACGCGCTCGGCGAGGCCCGCACCGCAGCAAGGGCACTGCGCCGCGACGGAATCACGCTCGTCGTGATCGGCGAGACCTCAAGCGGCGCTCTCCAGTTTGCCCAAGCGACGGGCGCGGAGTTCTATCCGTTCGATCCGCCGACCGCACAGCGCGACGTCGCTTAGGCGACTTGTTGTTCCCAGCTCGCGTAGAGCTGGGCGTAGTGGCCGCCGGCAGCGACCAGTTCGTCGTGTGAGCCGAGCTCCACTATCTCGCCGCCCTCGAGCACTGCGATGCGGGAAGCGTTGATGATCGTCGAGAGCCTGTGCGCGATCACGAGCGCGGTGCGGCCAGCGAGCAAACGGCGCAGGCCATCCTCGATCCGCGCCTCGGTGTTGACGTCCACGCTCGCCGTTGCCTCGTCGAGGATCAACAGTCGCGGCCCCGCAATCAGTGCGCGTGCGAATGCGACGAGCTGACGTTGACCGGCCGAGAGGTGGCTTCCGCGTTCTCCCACGACCGTGTCGAATCCGTCGGGCAGATCCGCGATCAGGTCATATGCACCCACCGATCGCGCCGCTTCCTCGATCTCATCGCGCGTTGCGCCCGGCCGCCCGAACTCGATGTTCTCGGCGATCGAACCAGAGAAGAGATATCCCTCTTGGGGCACGTAGCCAAGCTGACGGCGCAGCGAGCGCGAGTCGATTCCGGCGAGGTCGTGGCCGTCAACGAGCACGCGGCCCTTCTGTGGGTCGTGGAAGCGCGGGACGAGCTTCGCGAAGGTGGACTTGCCCGCGCCAGTGGCGCCGACCAGCGCGACGGTCTCACCGGGGTTGATCGCGAGGTCGATCCCCTTGAGTGCCCAGACGTCGTCGCCTCCGTAGCTGAACCAGACGTCCTCAAAGCTGACCGCGCCGCGCACTGGCCCGAGTTCGGGTGCGCCCGGAAGATCGACCACGTCGGGCTCTTCCGCGAGTAGATCAAAGATCTTGTCGAGCGCGGCCATGCCCGACTGGTAGGTCGTATAGAGCTGCGAGAGCTGCTGGATCGGGTCGAAGAAGTTCTGCATGTAGCCGGCGAAGAGCACGAGCACTCCGACCTCGATGTTGCCGTCGAGCACGAGGTAACCACCGAAGAGGAGAATCACTGCCAGCGAGACGGCCGAGAGAAACTCGATCGCCGGAAAGTAGGCCGCGTTCAGATAGACCGAGCGCATGTTGGTGTCGCGGTTCTTCTCGGAAAGCGCGTTGAACTCGGAGACGTGACGCTCCTCGCGGCCGTAGGCGCGTACGACCGAAACGCCCGAGATCGTCTCCTGCAGGTACGCAGTGACGATGCCGATGCGCTCGCGCGTCTCGCGGTACACATCAGTTGAGGTGACCCGGAAGATGAAGCTGGCGATGGCGACGATCGGGAAGACGGCGAAAGAAGCGAGCGCCAGCGGAACGCTCTGCAGCAGCAGGATGACGATCATCGCCACGAGCGTGATCACCGACGAGAAGAGCGTCATGACGCCGTTGCTCACAAGTTGGTCGAGCGCATTGACGTCGTTGGTCAGGCGCGAGACGAGCACGCCTGTCTTGCGGCGCGAGTAGAAGCCTGACGACTGTTTCTGAAGATGTTCGAAGAGTGTCAGCCGCAGGTCCCGAAGCACCTTTTGACCGACCCAGCTTGTCATGTACATCTGCAGGTACGTTGCGCCCCACAGGATCAGCGCGCTCGCGAGGTAGAGAACGACTACCAGCTGGAGCGTGCCGAAATCCTTCGCGATGATCCCGCTGTCGATCGCGACCTTGGCCAGGTAGGGCGGAGCGAGGCCTGCAGCGATCGCTACTGCCATCGCCAGGAACATCAGGGCGACGCGCCACTTGTATGGCCGCACCAGCGCAACCAGTTCGCGCAATCGCCGCGCGCGGGTTTTCTCGCCGCGCAGCCGCTTCCAGGTGCTCATGAAGTCGCTGTAGTGGTGGCGGATCACAGGCCGGCGCCGATCTCGGTCGCGGTCGGGTCCTTGCGCGTGAGGAAGACGCTTTCGGGCATGCCCTTGGTCGCGAGCGCGCGGTACTTATCGCAGCGCTTCATCAGCTCGTCGTGGGTGCCGTGGTCGAGCACGCGCCCGGCGTCGAGCACGACAATCGTGTCGGCGAGCGAGATAGTGGAGAGGCGGTGGGCGATCACGAACGTCGTGCGGCCGTCCATCACTTCGGTGAGCGCAGTCTTGATCTCCTGCTCGGTCCGCGCGTCAACCGAGGACGTTGCGTCGTCGAGAATCAGAATCCGCGGGTCAGCCACGAGCGCGCGTGCGATCGCGACACGTTGACGTTGTCCGCCCGACAGCGTTATGCCGCGCTCGCCGATGATCGTGTCGTAGCCGTCTGCAAGCTGCTCGATGAACTCGCCGATCTGGGCACGGTGCGCGGCTTCGGCGATCTCTTCAGGAGTGACGTCGTCGCGCGCGTAGGCGATGTTCTCGGCGATCGTCGCGGAGAAGAGGAAACTGTCCTCGGCGACGAAGGCGACGTTGCGACGCAGCTCAACGGGGTCAAACGTGCGCACGTCGGCTCCGTCAACCATGATCGCGCCGGAGTCAACGTCGTAGAGCCGCGAGACGAGCGAGACGAGCGTGGTCTTGCCCGAGCCGGTTCCGCCGACGATCGCGATCGTCTTGCCGGCCGGGACTGTGAGATCGATGTTCTCCAGGATCAACCGCTCGCTGGTCGGGAACGAGAAGTTCACGTGCTCAAAACTCACCTCGCCGCCACCGGGCGGAAGCGGCTTGGCGTCGGGTGCGGCTTCAATCCGCGGCTCGCGGTCAAGCAGCTCAAAGATTCGCGCGCCTGCGGCAGTCGCGCGCTGCGCCGAACCGAGTGAGCTTCCGAGCATCCGCATCGGACCGATCAGCATGCCGACGAAGAAGTAGAAGGACGTGAAGTGGGCGAGGCTCATCTCGCCTCGGATCACGAGGTTGCCGCCGTAGAGCAGCACGGCCGCGAGCCCGATAGAAGGGATAAATCCGAGCAACGGGTCGTTGAAGGCCGAGAGCTTGGTCGAGTAGATGTTCTGGTCGAAGACGCGCTGAGCGGAGTTCTTGAACCGGTTCATGCGCTCGTCCTCGCGCGCGAATGCCTTGATCACGCGGATGCCGGAGATGTTCTCCTCGACGTCCGCAGAGAGCTCTGCGAGGCGCTGCTGGACTTCCTGGACCGCCGGGCGAGCCCGCTTGCCGTATCTGGCGGCGGCCGCGACGATGAACGGCATCGTCGCCAGAACCATCAGTCCGAGAGCTGGCTGGAGATAGACCATGATCGCCCCGGCGAACACAATCGTGAAGGCCGACTGGATCATGAAGATCAGGCCGTAGCCGAGGAAGAAGCGGACGACCTGGAGGTCCACGGTCGCGCGTGACATCAGCTGACCGGTCTGCTGGTCGTGGAAGAAGCCGATCTCGAGGTCTTGGAGGTGGGAGTAGGTCTGCGTGCGCAGGTCGTGCTCCACGCCCAGTGACACCCGGCCGCTGAGGATGCGTCTACCTATAGAAGTGCCAGCGCGAAGCAACCCCACACCGACCACGGCGAGGGCGATCAACACGAGTCCCTGGGAGTCCTGGTCCTGCACGCGTCCGACGGCCGAGCCCGCCAGCAGCGGGATCAGCGCACCAATGCCCATCGCAAAGGCCGCCAGGATCATCGACCAGGTAACTCCCGAGCGGTACGGCTTCAGAAAGCCAAGCAGTCGCCAGAAATTGGTCACTTCAGAAAGTATAGTGTTGGGCAGTGCCGCTGCTGTCCGCAAGAAGCTGGATAATTCACAGATGCGCAAACTTGGTCTCGCCCTGATCGTTCTCTCTGTGCTCCTCGCCTTTCCTGCCAGCTCGGCGGCAGGGCCGAAGGGGTATTGCTCGCCGTCTGGTGACTATTGCCAAGAAATCCGCGGAACGGAGAAGCGCCCGATCTTCATTCTCAGCACCTTCGCCTTGCGCGGCGACGTCGACGTCTGCGTTCGCACTCCCGCTGCCGAGTGGACGTGTAAGGCGTTTCCGTTGCGAGAAGGCAAGTTCGACATCTACGTTTCGAAGGTGCGTTGGTTCAAGCACTTTCCGAACGCTGGCGCGGGTGCCTATCGCGTGAGCTGGCGACAGGGCGACGACAAGATCGGCAAGACGCTGCGCTTCAAGATTCCGAAATAGCGGGCAGCGTTGTGCTGAAATGCGCGCGTGGGAGAACTGATTCTTGGGCCAATCCTGCGTTACGTCGCAGAGACAGAGGCGACCGTCTGGGTCGAAACTGATCGTCCGTGCGAGGTCGAGGTGCTCGGTTGCTCGGCGAGGACCTTCCAGGTCGAGGGCAATCACTACGCGATTGTCAGCGTCAGCGGGCTTGAGTCAGGAAGTGTTCTTCCATATGAGGTGCGACTCGATGGCGAGGTGCACTGGCCGCTGCCAGATACGCAGTTCCCGCCCAGTACGATCCGAACTCCCGCTGGACCTGACCGGTTGCGGGTCGCATTCGGCTCTTGCCGCGTCGCGCTCCCGCACGAGGCGCCGTACGTGCTCCCCAAGGATGAGGACGCAGAGGGCCGAGGACCGGATGCGCTCTATGCGCTCGCCGAGCGCCTGCGCGAGCTACCCACAGACAGGTGGCCAGACGTATTGGTGATGATCGGCGACCAGATCTACGCCGACGAAGTCTCTCCCGGAACGCGCGAATTCATAAAACAGCAGGGCAACTTGGAGGGCCCGCACGCAGAAGAAGTGACTGATTTCTCGGAGTTCCGCCATCTCTATCTGGACTCGTGGGGGGACCCGACGATGCGCTGGTTGCTCTCGGTCGTGCCGAGCACGATGATCTTCGACGACCACGATGTGCGCGACGACTGGAACACGTCATGGTCGTGGCTTCAAGAGATGCGAGACGACCCGTGGTGGCAGGAGCACATCGTCAACGCGCTCGCTTCGTACTGGGTCTACCAACACATCGGCAACCTCTCGCCGGCCGAGCTCGCCGAGGATGATTTCTTTTCCCGGATCCGCGAAGCTGAGGACGGCGCCGAAATTCTCCGTGAGTTCGCCGGGCGCGCGGACCGCGACCCGACGACCACGCGCTGGAGCTACCACCGCGACTTCGGTCGCACTCGACTTGTCGTCGTTGACTCGCGGGCGTCGCGCGTGCTTGAGCCCGGGCACCGCTCGATGCTCGATGAAGAGGAATGGGCCTGGCTCGAGGAGGTCGCGACCGGTGACTTTGACCATCTGCTGATCGCCAGCTCGTTGCCCGTGCTGCTGACGCGGGGCATGCATGACCTAGAGGCGTGGAATGAAGCTGTGTGCGACGGCGCGTGGGGCTGGCCCGGCAAGAAGTTGGGTGAGCGGGTCCGCCAAGCGATTGATCTTGAGCATTGGGCAGCGTTCGAGCGGTCATTCGATCGCATGGCGGAGTTGTTGGAAGAGGTGGCGGCGGGCCGGCGCGGGAAGGCTCCGGCTTCGATCGTGATGCTTTCGGGTGACGTGCATCATGCGTATTTGGCTGAGGTGGCGTTTCGGCCGGGTGTGGAGGCGCAGAGTTCCGTGTTTCAAGCGGTGTGCTCTCCACTGCGAAACGGGCTCAACCGTCGTGAGCGAGCGGTGATCCGCTTCGCCTCTTCGCGCACGGGCCAGGCCCTCGGACGCCTGCTTGCGAAGAGTTCACGGGTGGGCGACACTCGCATCCAATGGAGCCTCGCCGAGCGTCAACCCTGGTTCGAGAATCAGGTCGCGCAGATCGAACTGGACGGGACTCACGCTCGAATCATCTTCGAGAGAGCGCCGAACAAAAGCCCCGAAAAACCGCGCCTGGAACTGGGCTACGAGCGCCAGCTCAACTGAGAGGATCAATAGCGGGGGAGGGACTCGAACCCCCGACACGCGGATTATGATTCCGCTGCTCTAACCAACTGAGCTACCCCGCCAGGAGGCGTGAAGCGTACCAATGCTTATGTCCGTGCCAAACGTCTCCGAAGGCGTCGATGAAGACGCGATCGGGGCGATCGGCGAAGCCTTCAAGCCGGCCAGGCTTCTCGATGTACACAGAGACGCCGACCACCATCGGTCGGTCTTCACGCTTGTTTCAAAGCAGGGTGAGCTCGCCCGGGCGCTGGCAAATGGCGCGGCGAGTGTGCATGAGCGAGTAGACGTTTCGGCGCATGAGGGGATCCACCCACACGTTGGTGCGATCGATGTTGTGCCGGTCGTTTATCTCTCGCCGGAGGACCGCGGCGCTGCGTGCGCGGAGGCTCTGACTGCGGCCGATCTGATCGCTCGGCGCACCGGCACGCCGGTTTTTCTCTACGGCGAACTGGCCGGCGGGCGCGAGCGTGCCGAGATCCGCGCCGGGGGGATCACGGGTCTCGCCGAACGCATCGCCTCGGGCGAGCATCGACCGGACTTCGGGCCCAAGGAACTCCATCCCACTGCGGGCGCGACCCTGGTTTCCGCGCGTCCGCCGCTGGTCGCATTCAACGTGGACCTCGCCGACGGCGAGACCCTCGAAGACGCCAAGGCGATCGCCGCCGACCTTCGCGAGTCCGGCGGAGGCCTACCGGGAGTGCGCGCAATCGGCCTGTGGCTTGACGCCCGCGACCGCGCCCAGGTCTCATGCAACGTGCAGGACCCATTCAACGTGTCGCTCGCCGAAGTAGTGGCGTTCGTCCGCGGCCGCGCGGCCGTCGAAAACGCCGAGCTCGTAGGCCTCGCGCCGAAGGCCGCATTCGAGGGATTCCCCGAAGACATCAAGATTCCCGGCTTCGACCCGGCCGAGCGTCTGCTCGAGAATGTCCTGGGCGAGTAACCCGCGGTCCAACGAGCACAAGCGGTTTTTTGCCCCAACATACGTCCTGCCGACCCTAGGCAAGACGTATGTTGGGGCGGAGACTGGCTTAGGTAGGGGAAGTTGCGAACTTCAGTAGCCCCGACGGTGCGCGCCAGAGCGCCAAATCACTCAACTAAGCTGACCCCCGTGGCACAGACAAAGAAAAAGCGTCAAACAAAGCACCGCGGCACTCAGGCCGGAACCATCGAGTCGCGAGGCCGCACCAGCCGCCCGACTTCACGCGCGCAGGCGCGCCAGCAGGCAGCACAGCGCTCGCGTGGCAAGAAGGTCGATCGCGCGAGCCGCGAGCCCTCATGGCGCGGAGCGACCATTCGCGCCGGCGTCGCAGCCGGAGTGTTTTTCGTGCTCCTGCTCGTCATGAAGCAGCCAATCGCCGGAGCCGTCTTCATCGCGATCCTGATGTTCGGCCTCTACGTACCAATGGGCTACTACACCGACCGCTTCCTCTACGACCGTCGCCAGCGCAAGGAAGCCCAGGAAAGAGCTGCGGCCGCCCAAGCCAAAGCGAAGTAGAGCCGCCCGGTGAAGGTCGCCTACCTCACAGTCGGGCCGGTCGGCGAAAACACTTTCCTCGTCATCAATGACGAGGCCGAAAACGCCGCGTTGCTGATCGACCCGGGCGACGAGCCCGAGAGCATCGCGCAGGCGATCGAAAAAACGGGCGCCGAGGTCAAGGCGATCCTCCTCACGCATACGCACTTCGACCACGTCGGCGCCGTCAAGCCGATGGTGGACAAACTCGGCGTTGAAGTTTGGGTCCCAGAGCTAGAGCGCCACATCCTCGCCGACATCAACAACTTCATCCGCTTTCCCGGCGTCGGTCCGTTCGAGAGCTACGAGGCCGAACACACAGTTGCCGGTGGCGAGCACCTGCAGCTCGCGGGATTCGACATCGACGTGTTCTTCACGCCCGGTCACTCGGTTGGTCACGTTAGCTATTCGATCCGCGATCAGCACGCGCTCTTCAGCGGCGATGTGCTCTTCCAGGGATCGATCGGCCGCACCGACCTTCCGGGCGGAGACACCCAAACTTTGCTCGACTCAATTGCGATGCTGCTCGACAAGCTCCCGCACGAAACCGCAGTGTTCCCCGGCCACATGGGCGTCACCACGCTCGAAGCCGAGGCCGCAAGCAATCCATTCCTCGCTGGCGCGACCCAGGGCTGACCCAGATGGCCGAGAAGCTCCAGGCCCCTCGCGGGACCTTCGATGTATTGCCCGTTTCCGCCGCGCTGCGTGAACGGCTGATCGATCAGATCGCGGTGCCGCTCTTCTCCCAGTCGGGTTACGGGCGGATCGACACGCCGATCTTCGAAGACACCGCACTGTTCGCTCGCGGCGTCGGCGAGTCAACCGACATCGTCAGCAAGGAGATGTACACCTTCACCGACCAAGGTGATCGCAGCCAGACTCTGCGCCCGGAAGGCACCGCACCCGTCTGCCGCGCGTACGTCGAGCACGGCATGCACAAGCTGCCCCAGCCAGTGAAGCTCTGGTACGAGGGCCCCTTCTTTCGCCAGGAAGCGCCGCAAGCCGGTCGCTACCGCCAGTTCTTCCAGATCGGCGCAGAGGCGCTCGGCAGCGACGACCCGGCGCTCGACGCCGAGTCGATCGTCCTCGCCGCGAGGTTGCTCGAACGCGCCGGGGTGACCGGTGCGCGCCTGAGGATCGGCAGCCTCGGCTCCGGTCCAGAGCGCGCCGCCTATTCAGAAGACTTGAAGGTCTACCTGCGCAAGCACGAGAGCGAGCTCTCGCCGGACGTCGCCGCGCGAATAGACCTGAACCCGCTGCGCGCCTTCGACGCAAAGCACGAGGGAACGCAGGCAGCCATGACAAATGCGCCGCGCTTGCTCGAATCGATCTCGGCCGAGGACCGCGCGCACTTCGACGAAGTCCTCGCGCTGCTCGACGCGGCGAACGTCGAGTACGAAGTTGACACCACGCTCGTACGCGGTCTCGATTACTACACCCGCACACTCTTTGAATTCACCTCCGACAAGCTCGGCGCTCAGTCGGGCGTCGGAGGCGGCGGTCGCTATGACGGACTCGTCGAGATGCTCGGAGGGCCAGCGACGCCGGGAATCGGCTGGGCCGCGGGCATCGAGCGCATCCTTGCCGCAGCCGAAGCCGAGGCTCCGCAGCAACAGAATCCCGCCGCATACATCGCACTCGACGAAGGCGCAGATCGCGCCGCGGCATTCGCGCTGCTGTTGAAACTCCGCGACGTGCACGGCCTCGCCGCGCAGATCGAACTCGCCGGGCGCTCGATGAAGGGCCAGCTGAAGGCCGCCTCCCGCGTGGGAGCAAAATCTCTCGTCATCTTCGGCGGCGAGCGCGGCCAATACGATGCGGCGGTGAAGAACATGAACACTGGGGAGCAGGTCGAATTGGACGGATTGACAGCGGGCGATTACTACGACCGCATCGCAGAACTCGTGCTTGCAGGAGTGAGCTCATGAACGACCGTCACGAAGTCCTCGGGATCCCACGCAAGAACGCTTACCGCGACACCTGGGCAACCGGCGCGATCGAGCAGCCGATGGGCAAAGAGATCCAGGTCAGCGGTTGGGCGCATCGCCGCCGCGACCACGGCGGGCTCGTCTTCATCGACCTGCGCGACCGCAGCGGAATCCTGCAGATCGTCTTTCACCCCGACACCGCAGCCGCCGCGCACGAGGCCGCAGGCACGCTGCGTTCCGAGGATGTCATCTCGGTAAAGGGCAAGCTCGTCAAACGCGACGACGCAACCGTGAACCCCGCGCTCCCGACCGGCCACCTCGAACTCCAGGCGGCATCAATCGAGATCCTCTCGCGCTCGGAAACTCCACCGTTCCAGGTGGATGAAGACAGTCACGTGGACGAGTCACTGCGCCTGAAGTACCGCTACCTCGACCTGCGTCGCGGCACGATCACGCCAAACCTCAAGCTGCGCCACCGCGTCACCCAGACGATCCGCCGCGTGCTCGACGAGCACGACTTCCTTGAAGTAGAAACGCCGAACCTCACGAGGCCAACTCCTGAAGGCGCCCGCGACTATCTGGTGCCGAGCCGCGTCAAGCCCGGAGGTTGGTACGCGCTGCCGCAGTCACCCCAGCTCTACAAGCAGCTCCTGATGATGGGCGGCCTCGAGCGCTACTTCCAGATCGCTCGCTGCTTCCGCGACGAGGATCTGCGCGCCGACCGTCAGCCTGAATTCACCCAGCTCGACCTCGAGATGTCATTCGTCGAGGAAGAAGACGTCATTGCGATCACCGAAGAGGTGCTCAAGGCCGTGCTAGCCGACGCCGGCATCGCGATCGAGACCCCGATCGAACGCATGTGCTTCGACGAGGCGATGGGTCGTTTCGGCAAGGACGCGCCGGACCTCAGATACGGACTCGAGATCCAGAATCTCGATGAAGTGTTTGCCGCGAGCGAGTTCAAAGTCTTCAACTCAGTCCTTACCGGCAGCGGCACTGTACGCGCGATCAACGCCGGGAAGCGAGAGCTTTCACGCGCAGACCTTGACGATCTCACCGAATTCGTCAAGGGCCACGGCGCCGGCGGCCTTGTTTGGGCGTTCGTGGAAGAGGACGGTGGATGGCGCTCGCCGATCGCCAAGTTCCTTTCGCCCGAAGAGATCACCGCTGCAACCGCCGCGATGGGCGCAGAAGTCGGCGACGTGATTCTCGCCGTCGCGGACACCAAGAAGAACACTGCCGCTGGCGCGCTCGGCGCCCTGCGCGAGCGCCTCGCCAGGGACTTTGACCTGATCCCGTTCGGTGTCCACCGTCTGGTCTGGATCACCAAGTTCCCGATGCTCGAGTTTGACGACAACGCCCAGGCTTGGACGCCTCTGCACCACCCGTTCACCGCGCCCGACGGCGACCTCGACGACCCGGCAAACCTCGGCTCTCGGGCCTACCGCCCCGCCGCACGGCGGTCTTGCGATCGGACTTGACCGACTCGTCGCACTGCTCGCAGGTGCGGACTCGATCCGCGACGCGATCGCCTTCCCGAAGAGCCAGACCGGGGCGGATCCGTTGACCGGCGCGCCGGCTGGCGTGGACGAGCAGCAGATCCGCGATCTGCACATCGTCTCAACGGCACCGAAACCCGACTCCGAAGACGCCTGACATGAGCGCGCTCTTTCGGCGCCGGAAGCTTCCGAGCACAGGCAAGATCGTCCTGCACGTCGGCGACGCCGCGTATGACGAATGGCCGATCGTCGGCGACTACGAGCAGCTCGACATCGCTATGGCCTTCTGCCAGCAACTACGCGAGTCGGGATTTGCCGCAGAAATCACCAGTGACTGGCCGCTGGATCAGTGGGGCGGGGGCGATATCGCCCTCAGAACGCACCCCGAAGAAGACCAATTTGCCGCCCGTGAGCTGATCGAGTTCGAGGACGACTGAGCTGCAGGGCCTAAAGGCTTGGGCGTTTTCTGTCGAACCTGCATCTGAAGACTCCGCCTTCGTCCGAAAGGTTAAAGCAGCTCATGCGCGATATCCAGATCTCACGTCCCGTTTTGATCGCCCTCGTTGGCGCAATTCTCGTCGGCGGTTTTCTCTTTTTCAAATCCAATTCCAACAATGAAGTGGCCGTGGCGCCGCCGACGTCCGTGCAAACGGCCGCGACCGGTGCAACGGGTGGTTCGACCGGCGGTACCGGCGGCACCGGTGCGAGTGGACCGACGATGTCGGCCTCAGAGATTCGCGCTCAGAAGAAGAAGGAAGCGCGCGCGAAGCTTGTCGCAGCTGCTGAAGAGAAGGGCATTCCACTAAATGTTTTCGAGCCGCTCCAGGACGGCAAGACCGTGATGATTCTCTTCTGGACCAAAAAGGGTCAGGACGACCAGCTCGTAAACAGATCAGTGAACGAGGTCAGGAAGAACCGCGGTAGCGATCTCGTCGTGATCAAGGAAACCGTCGGCAACAAGTCACGTTACGACGGACTCGCCAAGGCCGCTGAAATCACCCAGACTCCGGGCATCCTGATTGTGTACGGAGACAAGGCCGACACCTGGCAGGGCTTCATCGACGCTGATGCGCTCAACAGTCGCGTCAGCCGCCTCACCGGCAAGAGTAAATAGCCTCGCGCCCGCGATCTTTCAAAGTAGTTGTATGTTTGATGGATGCGCTCGCTCATCGCTCTGACGTCCGCGCTGCTAATGCTGTCGATCGCCGCTTTCGGGGCCGATGCCAAGACGCTGACGTCGAAGAATTCAGTCGTCACGCCGTTTCCGTTCGCCGAGATCGTTGAAGCGCGTTCGCCCGACTGCGTCACCCCCGGGGTTGGGGTGATTCCACTTCCAGCGGACACGCTGTCAATGAAGCTCGCCTCGCCGAAGCTCGGAGCGAAGCTGCAGGGCGCCCGCGTGACCGCGATCGACGCGGCCGCCCCGGGATTCACGATCACCTTCAACGCAGAACCGGACCTGTGCGATCCGCTGATCAACGGTCTTGAGCCGGGTACCGCTGTGCCTTGGAGTGTGTACGTAACCGCGACAGGCACTTTTGATCGGCGCGTCGCTGCCTGCCTGCGTCCCTACTTCGACGTGTACTCGAGCGTGAAATGCAAGGCTCGCCCGCGCAAGGTTTACACGGGCATCGAGGGGATCGAGCGAGGATTTCGCCAGTACTACTACGGGATCAGATGGAAGAGCTTCGGCGGAAGCAAGGCCTCGGGCAAGGGAAAGCTGAAGCAGGAATGCGCGGGAGGTGGCGTGTGCCCGCGGGCCAAAAAGGTGCAGATCGTCGCCGACAAGTCAAAGTTCTGCGCGGCGACCAAGAGCGTCGAGTACACGCGACTGACGAGCTACAGCGGCGGCAAGCTCTGGTTCCGGCAGCGAAACGTCTGCTGACCGGCGATCAGCTCACGCGCGGACTCATTACTCTCGCTTTAGAGAGATGTTTGATCCATTTTCAACTTTTGAGGACCACGTTTCCACGCCGCGCGGCCGCGGCGTGCTGCCTGACGGCGGCGTGATCGGTGCTGCCGGAGGTTCGTCTTGCGGCGACATGCTCACTGTTGGGATTGCGTGTGAAGGAGGCGTGATTGCAGCGGCCGGATTTGATGCAGACGGGTGCGCCGCGCTTACCGCTGCCGGGAGCGCGGTCGTCGAGCTCGTTCGCGGCGTCGGACTGCTTGATGCGGCGCGGATCGGTCGCGAAGAAATCGATGCTGAGCTCGGCGGCGTTTCGGCCGAGCGAGCCCACGTGAACGTGCTCGCAGAGGAGGCACTGCACCGTGCGCTCGGCGCGCTCGTCGTACACGCCGATTCAGACCTGCTTGAGCCCGCGGGAAACCGCAAGCTCGTCGGACTCAGCGGGGGAGTGGACAGCGCGGTCGCGGCTGAGTTGCTGAAGGGCGCTGGCGACGAGGCTGTCGGTATCACCCTGCAGCTCTGGGACGATCCCGCAACAGACGGCACCGCAAGTTGCTGCTCGCCGCAGGCAGTCACGCTCGCGCGCAGGCTCGCTCACGACCTCAACATGCCGCACTTCACCGTGGACCTTCGAGACCCGTTTCGCAAGGGCGTGGTCGACCCCTATCTCGCCGCGTTCGGCGATGGACTCACGCCAAACCCGTGTGTCGGTTGCAACGGCCATGTGCGCTTCGATGCGCTTGACGAGATGCGCCAGCGACTCGGCGCAAGCAAGCTGGCGACCGGACACTACGCGCGCATAGAGTGGGATGAAGACGGCCCGCTACTGGCCGCAGCGACCGACGAGAACAAGGATCAGACCTACATGCTCGCGGCCGTCGAACCGCGCATCATCGAGCACCTGGAGTTCCCGCTCGGTTTGCTCACCAAGCCCGAGGTACGTGAGCGCGCGCGCGCCGCCGGGTTGGCCGTGGCCGAGAAGCCCGAGAGCCAGGACCTCTGCTTTCTCGCGGGTATCGGGCGGGATGGATTCCTCGAGCGCCACTCGGGCCGCGCGGATGAGCCCGGTCCGATTCGCAATCGCGCCGGTCATGAGGTCGGTCGCCACCGCGGCGCGTACCGCTTCACCGTCGGGCAGCGACGCGGTCTCGGGCTTGCTGCGCCGCATCCGCTCTACGTGCTCGACGTCGACCCTTCCGACAACGCCGTCACGGTCGGCACGATCGAAGATCTTCAGACGACGAGTGTCCGACTGATAGGCGTGCGCCTGCTGCGCGATGGTTCAGAAGTGGACCGCGTGAAGCTGCGCTACCGCAATGCGCCAACCGCGTGCAACGTCCAGGGTGACGCTCCCGCCGGGAGGCACCGCGAGCTTCGCATTGAACTGGAGATTCCAGTCGCTGGCGCAGCCCCTGGGCAGGTTGCCTGTTTGATGCGCGGAGAGACCGTCGTCGGCTGGGCGACGATTGCCAGACCGCTTGCGAATTCGAATGCCAAACTATCCGGCGATGAATTCCCAAGAGATCCGCGAGACATACCTGTCGTTCTTTGAGCAGGAAGGGCATTTGCGAATGCCCTCCGCCTCGCTCGTCCCCGCCGAGACGGACGCTTCCGTGCTGCTCACCACTGCCGGTATGCAGCCGTTCAAGCCGTACTTCCGCGGCCAGGAGACTCCGCCGCGCAAGCGCCTGACCAGCGTCCAGAAGTGTTTCCGCACCACAGACATGGACGAGGTCGGCAAGACGGCCCGCCACCTGACGATGTTCGAAATGCTCGGCAACTTCAGCTTCGGCGACTACTTCAAGGAAGAGGCGATCGGCTTCGGGTATCGGCTGGCGATTGACGGCTTCGGATTCAAGCCTGAGCAGGTCTGGATGACTGTCTTTGGTGGCGATGACGAGCTTGGCCTCGGGCCCGACGAGGATGCGATCGCTTACTGGCAGGCCCTCGGCGTGCCGGATACTCAGATCGTTCGCCTCGGTCGCTCCGACAACTTCTGGCAGGCGGGACCGGTCGGACCGTGCGGTCCGTGCAGCGAGCTCTACCTCGACCGTGGCCTCGAGTTCGGCGCACGCGATGATCTGCCCGGCGACGATTCCGAGCGCTTTCTTGAGTTCTGGAACCTTGTCTTCATGCAGTACGAGCTCGGGGACGGCAATTCAATCTCAGAGCTTCCTGCGAAAAACATCGACACCGGCATGGGCCTTGAGCGCATGGCAGCGATCCTCCAGGACAAGCCCTCCGTATACGAGACCGACAACTTCTGGCCGCTGATCGAACTCGGCCAGGATCTTTCGGGCGCCCGGTACCTCGAGGACCCGGCGAGCACCCGGGCGATGCGCGTGCTCGCCAACCACTCGCGTTCGATGGCGTTTCTGATTGCCGACGGCGTCGTGCCGTCCAATGAAGACCGCGGCTACGTGCTGCGTCGCATCATGCGCCGCGCGATTCAGCAGGGTCGCACACTGGGAATCGAGCGCTCACTCGTGCCATTCGCCGAGCGCGTGATCGAAGTGATGGGCGAGCCGTACCCCGAACTGCGCACGCAGAAAGATGCGATCCTCCAGTGGGCCAGGGCCGAAGAAGAAGCCTTCGGCCGCACGCTCGCACAGGGCACCGATCTCCTGAACCAGTTGATCGCCGACGCGAAGAAATCGCAGACGTCTTGGATCGACGCGGCAGACGCCTTTCAGTTGCACGACACGTTCGGCTTTCCCTACGACATGACCAAGGAGCTCCTTGGACTCGAGGGCCTTTCCGTTGACGACGAGGGCTTCGATGAACTGATGGACCAGCAGCGCGATCGCGCTCGCTCGGGCTCCAAGGCCGACGTTCACTCAGGCGGCCACGAAGCAATCCAGAAGTTCGCGCGCAGTGCCGATCGTCAGTCCGAGTTCGTTGGATACGCCGACCTCGAGCATTCGACCAGCGTGATTTCAATTGAGCCGCGCCCGGGAAGTGACGATGAGAGCTTGATCAAGCTCGCAGAGAGCGTCTTCTACGCAGAGGGCGGAGGCCAGGTATCCGACCGCGGCTCTTTGAGCGCAGAGGGCGCGTCGGCCGAGGTCGTGGACGTCTTCCGCGTTGGCGACGACCAAGTCATAGCGGCCACGATCAGCGAAGGGCAGTTCACGGTCGGCCAGCAGGTCACCGCCAAGGTGAACAAGAACACCCGCTTCGCGACCGCCACGCATCACACCGCAACGCACCTCTTGCACGCCGCGCTGCGCGAGCGCCTTGGCACGCACGTTCGACAGGCAGGTTCTGCCGTGCGTCCTGACAAGCTGCGTTTTGACTTCACGCACGGCGCGCCGATGTCGGCGGATGATGTTGCCGCTGTCGAAGATCGTGTCAACGGCTGGATCGCCGACAACCACGCTGTCCACGCCGTTGTCACAACGAAGGCCGCCGCCGAGGACCTCGGCGCGATGGCGCTGTTCGGTGAGAAGTACGGCGACCAGGTCCGCATGGTCGAGGTTGGCGATGGCATCGATGCTGTTTCGCGCGAGCTCTGCGGCGGGACACACGTGAAATCAACTGGCGAGATTGGCGTCTTCTCGATCGTCGTCGAAACTTCGAGCGCAGCAAACGTGCGCCGCATCGAGGCGCTTGCAGGGCCTGCGGCGGCGAACCGGTTGCGCGAGCGCGAGCGTGAACTGAAGGCGATTGCCGATCAGCTGCGTACGCGGCCCGATCTCGCTCTCGGGGCCGTGCTAGATCGCGAGGCGAAACTGAAGAAACTACAAAAGGCGAAGTCGGCAGGTGCTGGCGTGAGCAATGACCTGATCGAAGAGCTTGGCGATCAAGCATCCGAGATCGCTGGCCTGAAGGCCCTGGTTGCTCAGCTTGATGGCGACGCGATCGGCGCTGACGCGGTCAAGGAGCTGCGCTCCCTCGGCGAGCGTCTACGCGACAAATTCTCGGCGGACGTCGTTGTGCTTGGCGCGTCGATCGAGGGTCGTGTGCAGATCGTCGCGCTCTCGCAGCCAGCTGCAGTTGAGGTCGGCGTGAAGGCGGGTGCGCTCGCGAAACTCGCCGCCGAGACTGTCGGCGGTGGCGGCGGCGGGAAGGACAATCTTGCGCAGGCCGGCGGAAAAGACGCGGCCAAACTTCCCGAGGCGCTCGACGCCGTGCGCGCAGCGATTGCTGCAGCAGCGGGGTAGTCGCGGATGCGCGTACTCGCGCTCGACCACGGAAGCGCCCGCTGCGGTTGCGCTATCAGCGACCCGAGCGGAACGCTGGTCCGGCCGGTTGGCGCGATAAGGAAACCGGACTCCAAGGAAGGCCGCGCGCAGATCGTCGCACTGATCTCTGAACTCGAAGCCGAGCTCGTTCTGATTGGTTTGCCGCTCCTTCAGAGCGGGAATGAGGGCGAACAAGCTGCAGCCGTGCGCTCCTTCGCCGGTAGGCTCGCCGCTGAAATCGACGTTCCCGTCGAGTTCTACGACGAGCGCTTCACGACGAAGCTTGCGCAGGCGAGTCTCGCGGCGGGGGCGAGCTCGGACGAGGATTCACTGGCCGCAGCTCATCTGCTTGAGGAATATCTCGAAATGAACCGATTCGCGAAAGACCCAAGTTGACCCCAGACCGTCGATCAGAAGAAGAGCGCGAGCGCGCCCGACTCGAACGTGAGCGCAGGCGAGCCGCAGAGCGCGGCGAGCCGTTGCCCCCTGCGCCGCCCGAGCCACGGCCCGAGCCAGAGCTCCCGCCAGCAGTGCCTCCTGTCTGGGACGGTCAGTCAGACACGCAACACTTCGATCCAGTCACAGCGCTGATCGAGGATCACCCGCAGCACTTCGCAGACCACTTCGAACCGCCGCCACCACCGCCCGAGCGGGTGTCGCACGCCCAGATGGCGCGCAAGGTGTTCCTCTTCGCGCTCGTGGCCTTAGTCATTCTCGGCGGATGGTTCCTGCTCAGCGTCTTCCAGCCGTTCGCAGGCGATGGCAAGGGGAGTGGCACGGTCCCGGTCACGATCCCAAAGGGCAGCAACGTCGCTGCGATCGGCGAGCAGCTTGCCGCGAAGAAGGTAGTCCCGAGCGCGCGCAGCTTCGGCTGGCGCGCGAAGTGGTCGGGCAAGGTCGAAAACTTCAAGGCCGGCCGCTACATCTTTGCCGTCGGAATGAGTTACAGCGCCGCAATGGATCTGTTGGCCAAGGGTCCCAATGCGGGGACAACGACGCTGGCTGTTCCCGAGGGCCGCTCCCGATGGGAAGTCGCGCAGCAGGTGAAGGAGCACGGACTGAACGGCGACTACATGATCGCAACGGAATCGAGCCGACTGATCAACTTGCGGCGCTACGGCGCGCCAGCCGGCACGAGCAGTCTTGAGGGATTCCTGTTCCCGGCGACATATGAGCTTGCTTCGGCGTCGAACGTGAACAAGCTCGTACCGCAGCAGGTCACGGCATTCGAGCGCAACATCGGCGCCGTCAACATGAGCTACGCGAAAAAGAAAAACCTCACCGTGTTTGACGTGGTGACGATCGCATCGCTGATCGATCGAGAAGTTTCACTTGCCCGAGAACGCAAGATTGTCGCCGGAGTGATCTACAACCGGCTCAAGCAGGGCATCCCGCTGGGGATCGACGCAACGTCGCGCTTCGAGACTCGCAACTGGACCAAGCCGCTGACCAACGCGGTGCTCAAGAAGGACACGCCCTACAACACCCGGATCAACAAGGGGCTGCCGCCGGGCCCGATCGGTAGTCCTGGCCTTGCGGCGATGAAGGCCGCCGCGCGCCCTGCCATCACGAACTATCTCTACTACGTCGCCAACCCGTGCAAGCCCGGCACGCACACCTTTACGAAGACCTTCGAAGAGTTCAACGCCGCAGCGGCGCGTTACGACGCGGCGCGCGAAGCCGCAGGGGGCAAGCAGCCGAATGGCTGTTGAGTCGGCCGCCCCGATGCGCTTCGGCGTCGCCGGGTATCCGGTCGAGCACAGCCGCTCGCCAGCGATGCACGAAGCCGCTTATGCGGCTCTCGGGATCGACGCCGAGTATCAGTTGCTGCCGATCCCGCCGGAGTTGTTCGAGGAGACCGTTCGCGCGCTGCCCGGATCGGGGTTTCTGGGAATCAACGTCACGATCCCTCACAAGCATGCGGCGGCAGAGCTCGCGGATGGGTTCTCGCCGACGGTCGAGGCGGTCGGGGCGGCGAACACCCTGACTTTTGAAGACGGACGGATCCTCGCCGAGAACACCGATGCGCCAGGGATGATGGGGGCGATTGCTCGGCCGGTTGACGGTCTGCGCGCGCTGGTGCTGGGGGCCGGCGGAACTGCTCGGGCTGCGGTTTGGGCGTTGCAGCATGATCGGGCGGAGGTTTCGGTTTTCAATCGGACTGGTGAGCGAGCGGCGAAGCTTGCGGACGATCTTGGGGTGGCGGTAGTGCTTGAGACTAAGGGCGGTGCAGATTTTGAGTTGATCGTGAACACCACTGCGGTTGGGATGGATGAAAAGGTCAGTGAAGAAGATGCGCTTTTGGCGCTCGGGTTGGATCTTGAGGTTGTTTCTTCGTCGGCGGTTGTCGTGGACTTTGTTTATCGCCCCGGGGGGAGTCCGTTGACGACTGCGGCGTTGGCTGCAGGGTTGCCGGTCATCGACGGTAACGAGCTCTTGGCTCGTCAGGGTGCGCTCAGTTTTGAAACCTGGTTCGAGCGGCCGGCTCCGCTCGAAGCCATGCGCGCGGCCCTGGCTTAGTTGCGCACATGTGGTCAGATCGGGCATGGGGCGAGGGCTCCATCAAGGTTCTTGCAGCTCGCGCCGATAATTCTTCATGAAATTGGCCGAATGGCCGATCCCTCAAGTTCGCGAACTGAAAGAAGAAAATGGACCCTCGGGCGCTCAGAGCCTGATGGGAAGTCATGGCTGACGATCCAAACATCCCACGGATTGGGCAGTCCGCACAGCAAAAACCGGCGCAGGCTCCGCAGCAGCCGCCGGGTGTGCGGCAGATGTCCCAGCAGCAACAGGCAGGCCAGGTTCAAAATATGGCCCAGGCCCGTTCGGCTGCGCAGCAACCGCAGCAACCTGCTGACGGTGGCACCGGCGTGCCCGGGCTCTATGCCCCCACGCTCAAACAGGCTGGCCGAACGCCACCGACGGTGCTCGACGCTCTCGTGCGACTTGGATTTGTTGGATCACTGCACCTCGAATCTGCCGTAGCCAAGGCTCAGGCCCAAGGGATAACCCCTGAGCAGGTGCTTATGGCCGACAGCGTGGTGAGCACCGACCAGCTCGCACGGGCGACTGCCGAGAAGTTCGGAATCAACTACATCGACCTCTCGACATTCGAGATCGACATGTCGGTGGCGACGATCATCTCTGCCGAGAAGGCGCGCTCCTACGAGGTTCTGCCGGTCCGTCAGTACGAGGACGGATCCGTGCTTGTCGCGATGGCCAACCCGGCGAACGTGCTCGCGCTCGACGATCTCAAGCTGATGCTCAAAAAGGAGTTGCGACCGGCCGTCGCCGCTCCAGACGACCTCGCCGGTGCCTTCACCCGCCTGACCAACCTCGACGATGCGGTCACGGAGGCCTTCGACGACGATGACGACGACGAAATCGCAACCGTCGATGTGCGCGAGTCCGCATCCGACGCCCCAGTCGTCAAGCTGATCAACTCGATCCTCGTCCAGGCCGTCACCGTCGGTGCTTCCGACCTCCACTTCGAGCCCGAGGGCAAGGAAATGCGCGTGCGTTTCCGCGTCGACGGCGTGCTTCAGCGCGCAACCACCGTGCCGCGCAAGATGGTCAGCGGCATGATCAGCCGCCTGAAGATCATGGCTGACATGAACATCGCTGAAAAGCGCGTTCCGCAGGACGGCCGCGTGGCACTCCGCGTCGGTGCGGTTGCCGTTGACCTCCGTGTCGTCACGCTTCCGTCAGTGTTCGGCGAGAAGGTCGTCATCCGAATTCTCGACAAATCCTCCACGCAGATGACCTTCGATGATCTCGGTATGGACGGTGTCGCCGGTGAGCGATTCAAGACTGGATTCATGAGCCCGTACGGCGCCGTGCTCGTGACCGGGCCGACCGGCTCCGGTAAAACGACTTCGCTCTACGCCGCAGTCAACCAGCTGAACACGATCGAGCGATCGATTCTGACGATCGAAGACCCGGTCGAATATCAGCTCAATGGCATCTCCCAGGTACAGGTAAACAACAAAGCCGGCCTGACCTTTGCCGCCGGACTCCGAGCTGCGCTGCGTTCCGACCCCGACATCATCATGGTCGGTGAAATTCGAGACGGCGAGACGGCGCAGATCGCGATCGAAGCCGCACTGACCGGACACCTCGTGCTCTCGACTCTGCACACCAACGACGCGTCGACCACCGTCACCCGACTTTCAGAGATGGGCGTCGAGCCCTTCCTGACCGCCACTTCGCTGGAAGTGGTCGTAAACCAGCGACTCGCCCGCCGCGTCTGCCCGCACTGCGCCCAGCCGGTGAAGATCACGGCCGAGCAGTTGCGCATCAGCGGATTCGCCGCCGAGAATGACATCGAAGCCGTGCAGGCAGTCGGCTGCCCGCGCTGCTCAAACGGATACAAGGGCCGCGTTGGACTCTACGAAGTGCTCCCGATCAGCGAGACGATCCGCTCGATGATCCTCGAGCGCGCAAACAGTCAAGAAATCGAACTTCAGGCAGTCGAGGAAGGCATGGACACATTGCGCCAGGCCGGCCTCTCGAAGATCGTCGAGGGCAAGACCACAGTTGAGGAAGTCTCCCGCTGCACCGGTGTGACGTGAGCCGACCCGAACAAAGCCGACCGCAGAGCTAAGGGGAGAGGGCGATGCTGCCGACAAACAACGAGAAGCAGTTCAGGTTCGTGCATGGGATCCTCCGCCCACCGGCGCGACAACACAATTTCAGGAAGATTTCTGGATGAGCACAGAGCAGGCAATCGACTTCGCAGACATCATCACGCAGATGGTGACGCGCGGGGCGTCCGACCTTCACATCACGGCTGGCGCGCCTCCGACGATCCGCGAAAAGGGAACACTGGTACCGCTTAAGGGCTATCCGCCACTTACGCCCAACCAGACACGGGCGATCATCTACGGAATCCTCTCCAACGACCAGCGCCAGCGCCTGGAGGAGAACCTCCAGCTCGACTTCGCGTACTCGGTCCCGCGCATGGCGCGATTCCGCATCAACTGCTTCTTCCAGCGCAACGCGATGAGCGCGGCCTTTCGTCTTATCCCTTCCGACATCAAGACGATCGAAGACCTTGGCCTTCCGCGCGTTATGCACGAGTTCGTGAACAAGCCGCGTGGCCTCGTGCTCGTGACCGGGCCAGCCGGTTCCGGCAAGTCAACCTCGCTGGCGGCCGTGATCAATGAGATCAACGAAACCCGCCACGACCACATCCTCACGATCGAGGACCCGATCGAGTTTCTTCACCGCCACAAGAACTGCATAGTCAACCAGCGTGAGATCGGCACAGACGCCGAGGACTTCGCGCTCGGACTCAAAGCCGCGCTGCGTCAGGACCCTGACGTCATCCTCGTCGGCGAAATGCGAGACCTCGAGACGATCGCAACCGCACTTACCGCAGCTGAAACCGGACACCTCGTGTTCGGCACGCTGCACACGCAGGACGCGTCGTCCACGATCGACCGTGTGATCGACGTCTTCCCGCCCGCACAGCAGGAGCAGGTACGAGTTCAGCTTTCGATGGCGCTCCAGGGCGTTGTCACCCAGCAGTTGCTGCCGCGCGCAGATGGCACGGGCCGAGCCGCGATCTGCGAAGTGCTGATCCCGACTCCCGCGGTCCGCAACCTCATCCGCGAGGGCAAGACCCATCAGATCTACAGCGTGCTCCAGACCGGTGGCCAGCACGGCATGCAGACGATGGACGCGGCGCTCGCCGACTTCGTCCGCGCCGGCGTGATCAGCCGCGCGCTCGCCGAGACGCGATCCTCTTCACCCGCCGACCTCAAGCGTCTGATCGGCTCCGAAGCCGCCGCCAGCGTCTCAGGCCTCGACAGCCAGGGCAAGGTTGCCTGATGGGCGCATACGCCTACAAGGCAATCGACCCGGCACTCGGGCGTCCGATCGAGGGCGAGATCGAGGCCGAGAACAAGCTCGGCGTCACCGAACACCTCCGCGGCAAGGGCCTCGTCGTTCTGCAGATCGACGAGCAGAAGAACACCGACGTCGGCGACCTCTTCGGTCGCTTCAAGAAGGTCAAGTCGAAGTCGCTGGTTGTATTCACGCGTCAGCTCTCGACGATGATCGACTCGGGCATGTCGCTGCTTCGCGCGATGTACATCCTCGAGGAACAGACCGACGATGAGCTGCTCCAGGAGCGCATCGCCTCTGTGCGCGAGGACATCGAGGCCGGTTCCTCTCTGGGCGACGCCCTCGACCGGCACCCCGACACCTTCAACGAGCTCTACGTCGCGATGGTCCGCGCCGGAGAAGCGGGCGGAATTCTGGAGGACACTCTTCGCCGCGTCGCCACCCAGCTTGAGAAGGATGAGTCATTGCGTCGCCAGGTCAAGAGCGCGATGATGTACCCGACGGTGATCATGGTGTTCGCGTTCGTAGTGCTCGTCGCGCTGCTCACGTTTCTTGTGCCCGTGTTCTCGGGAATCTTCAAGGACCTCGGAAGCGAACTACCGTTGATCACCCGCGTCACTGTAAAGATGTCAAACGCGATCCGCGACTACTGGTACATCCTGATTTTTGCTCCTCCGGCGCTGGTTTTTGGCTTCAAGAAATGGAAAGCGACTGCCTCTGGTCACCGCCTCTGGCACAAGTTCCTTCTACGCATCCCCTTCAAAATCGGCGACATCATTCACAAGGTCGCGCTTGCCCGTTGGTCGCGTTCCTTCGCATCTTTGACGGCTGCAGGCGTGCCGATCCTCCAGTGCATCGACACCGCTGGCCGCACGGCGGGCAACAATGAGATTTTGCTCGCCATGGACGGCGTCCAGCATTCAGTTGAGACCGGGGGAACGGTCGCCGCGCCATTGAAGGCATCGCCGGTGTTCCCGTCGATGGTTGGCCACATGATCAGTTCCGGCGAAGAGACGGGTGCGCTCGATCAGATGCTCAGCAAGGTCGCTGACTTCTACGAGGAGGAGGTGGACGCGGCCGTAAAGGCCCTCACATCGATCCTCGAACCGGTGATGATCATCCTCGTCGGTGGCGTGGTCGGCTTCATCGTTATCGCGATGTACATGCCGATGTTCAAGCTTTATGACAAGGTTCAGTAGAGCGTCCAGACCGCAGGGATTCTGCGGAATCCCTGCAACAGAGCTGCTTTCGTCGGCCGTGCTCGGCACGCGGCAGGAAGCCCTGAAGCTTAGGTTGCAAGACATCGGTCATACGTCCATCAGGTCATGAACCTAGGTCAAGTATCTCCGCGCATCGTTCGATAACGCTCGGGACAGGACAGCAGCCTGGGATCGGTGGGCGACATTTCGCTCGCTCCTCCGAAACAGAAACAACCGGGCAAATTTCGTAAGAGGAGCAAGAAATGTTTGACAAAATCCGCAACCGCGCTGAGAGCGAAGAGGGCTTCACCCTTATCGAACTCCTCGTGGTAATCCTGATCATTGGCATCCTTGCCGCGATCGCCATTCCGTCCTTCCTGAACCAGCGCTACAAGGGCCAGGACGCATGTGCAAAGTCAATGACCAAACAGATGCAGACGGCTGCCAAGACCTACCAGACCGACAACAACACCTACGTCGGCATCAACCTGACGTCGCTTTCTGAGATCGAGTCATCGATCACGGGCACGACCGCTACGGGTAACTGCGCGCCGGTCAACGTTGGCGCAACCGCGACTGGAACCGCTGCAGGTTGCACGGGCGCCGCAACGGCAACTGCCTACTGCGTCTCTGCTGTATCCCTCAGCACGAACGTGTTCACGATCGCCGAAACTGGCGGCTCCGTGACTCGCGGATGCTTCATCCCGACTGGCGGTAACGCCGGCGGATGCAAGGGAACCGTTGGAGCTGCCGGTAGCTGGTAGCCAGAGCACCACTGAAGTCCTAAAAAGGGGGCGCCTCAGGGTGCCCCCATTTTTGTGGGTTGTGTCGAACGAAAGTCCTTAGGTTGTGGACCCTAGGGTCGTGTGAGCAGCGAAAACTGCCGACACCAAAATTCATGATGCTTCAAGCCCGCTCACGCAACCTCAGTCGATCGGATGGCTTCACCCTGATCGAGCTACTTGTCGTAATCCTGATCATCGGAATACTCGCTGCGATCGCGCTGCCGGCGTTCCTCGGTCAACGCTCGAAGGGGCAGGACGCCTGCGCAAAGGCGATGGTCAAGAACATGCAAACGGCGATCATGAGCTACCAGGCCGAGGGCGGAAGCTACGCCGGCGCCCAACTGGCGTCGCTGACCGAGATCGCGCGACGATCCAGGACGGCGGTTGTGGCCCAGCGTCTACCGGGCAGATATCGAACACCAACGCTTCCGCAGGTGTCTGCGGCGCAGGACTTCCGACGCGCTCTGAGTACTGCATCTCATACAACTCCGAAGCAGGTAATCGCTTCAGCATGGCCGAAGCAGGGTCGGGGATCTCACGCACTTGCACGGTCGCCGGGACCGGCGGCTGCCCGGCGTCTGGCGTCTGGTAGCTGGGGGCGGCCCTGCGGGGGCCTATCGTAGGAAAGCCGTCGGTAGCGGCGAACTTCCTCATCTATGTCGAGCAATCCTGAGAACCTCCTTGTCGCGATCGCGCTTTTCCTGATCGGGCTACCGCTCGGCAGCTTCTTCAACGTTGTCGCGTACCGACTACCGCGGGGCCAGACGCCTTGGAGCCCATCGCGCTCCCATTGTCCGAGCTGCGATGCGCAGATCACCGCGCGTGACAACCTTCCGGTGATCGGGTGGCTGATGCTGCGCGGCAAATGCCGCAACTGCAATGCTCCGATCTCGTGGCGCTATCCCGCTTTTGAGCTCATCACCGCCGCACTGTTTGCTGCCTGCGGTGCCAAGTTCGGTTGGACTCTCCCGCTGATTCCGGCGCTGCTGCTGGTTTCAACTCTCGTGATAGTCGCCAACTCGGACCTCGACATGCGCATCGTGCCGAACAAGGTGCTGTTCGTGTCCGTCCTAACTGGTGTCGTTGCACAGGCCCTGGCTTACCCCGACGAGTGGCTCACCTGGACCCTCTCTGCCGTGATCGCCTTCACCGTGATGCTGCTGGTTGCGCTCGCGTATCCGCGCGGAATGGGAATGGGGGATGTAAAGCTCGCCGGAGTTATGGGGCTTTACCTCGGTCGAGCGATCGCACCATCGATGCTCGTGGCATTTTTTCTTGGCACCGTGGTCGGCCTTGGGGTCATGGCGCTGCGCGGCGTTGCTGCCGGCCGGAAGACTGCGTTGCCATTCGCACCATTCATGGCGCTCGGCGGCGTTTTTGGCTTGTTCTGGGGCGAAGACGTGGTGCAGTGGTACTTGGACACCTTTTCAAAGGGTTAATCCAGCGTCCATCCGAGTGGGTTGGCGACCCTATGGCGGGCGCTTTAGGTTTGATCCATATTCTGGACGAATGAGTGAGTGGCGGTGTCTCGCCATTCAAGCTGATGTGCTTCCGGACCGATATTTCGCCTGATGCAGGGATCGCATTCACTTATCGGCGCGATGCGCCGACGGCTCAGGAATGAGCGCGGCTGGGCGTTGATTGACGCCATGGCCTCCGCCGTGGTGGTCGTGCTCGCGTTCGTCGGTACGACCATGGCCTTCAATGGGGCCACCGCGAGCGTCGCGCGCGATCAGAAGAAGACGCAAGCGCTGATCGTTGCACAGAACGAGCTGAACGCCATGCGAGGGGTTGGCCAGCGAAAGATCGGTCCAGGTCTGCAGGCGAATGGCGACCCCAGCCTTCTCGACTTGGACAACACCACCAAGACGGTCGTTTACCGCGGCGTGAGCTACAACATCGCTTACGACGCCTATTACGTGACCGGACTCGGCAACGACCAGCAGGATGCCTGCTCAGTCGCGTACTCCGTCGGCGGCGGCACCGCCCGTTATATCTACATGCGCGTGCGTGTGACGTACGCCGGGCAAGGCACGTCCAGCAACACGACAAATCAGTACCTGTCTTCGCCGGCTTCGCTCGACGCGTATTACTCACCTGAAGGAGGTGGAGTACAGGCCGACACCGGCACGCTGCGCGTCTACGTCCTCAATCGCAGTGGGCAGGTCGTCACCTTCCCGGGCACCGTGACGTTGAAGCCGGTGGGCTCCACGGACACGATTGTCCCGCAGACGACCAACGCGACGACCGGTTGTTACCTCTTCACCGGCCTCGTGCGCAACACCTACGTAGTGACCGTCACCGGCGTAGGTACGAAGCAAGACGTCTACATGTCAAACACGAGCACGGGCGGTGGCACCATCAGCACGCCGGTCGTCGTCCCGGACCGCGGCTCTCTTTCGCGCGACGTCCGCATCGATGATCCTGTAACCGTGACGCCGAAGTTCTACGTCGCAACGGGTACGCAGACAAAGTACGAGGTCCGCGGGGTGAACGGAAACCTCAATCCCATCACCGCTCTGACTCCTACGACCTCCCCGTGGTGGATCGCGGGATCAAGTCAGATCAAATCCTCACCCAATGCAGATTTCAGTGCGCTGCCGAGTGGACTCGCATTCATGCCTCACACCGTCGCGCCGGCGCTCTCTCTTCCAGACAAGATGTTCCCCTCACCGCAGGGGTACTCGGCCTACGCCGGCCCCTGTGAGGCAAGCGACCCGAACGCTGGCGCCGCCGACGGGGTGAACAATTACGTCCAGATCCCGACATCCGCTTCGGACTCCACCTGGGTGCCGAGCGGCAACTACACAACGGCCGAACTCTGGCTCTCACAGATCCGCGCCACTCTCACGCTTGCGCCCGCTGCGCGTCCCACGAGTGGAATCGTTCGTAACACGAACTACTACTGGAATCAAACACTCTCAAGCACCGGAGGAACCGTCTGGGTGCGAGTCACCGCAGACGCTGAGGGCGGATCAACAACTCCGCGCTGTCGCTCCAACTTCGACAAGTTCAACACCTGGGTCCAGCTTCCCGGCACGATCGCGACTGCAGGCGCATTCCTCAGCGACAACGCAGAGTCGCTTCCTCCGGGAACGTACGACCTCTGCGTGAAGATGCCGTACAGGTACTGGAGCGCGAGATCGACGGACGTCAGCTCCACCACGCTCCCGACCGGTTCGAACTCGAGCACCGACCGATGGGGGTACATCAGTTGGGATGCGCAGGCACTGGCCTACAGATCATTCCTGGCCAAGACGGCCGCGTTCGCGTGGGCCTCGAACGCGAGGTCACTTGACCCGACCGGCCCTTCCGACGCAACCTTCAGCACCACCGACTGCACCGCATAGGGCCATGCGGGCTCGGTTGAAAGCACTCAGGGACGAGCGCGGAATGACTCTTGTCGAACTCCTCACAGCCGAATTGATCGGCGGGATCGTGATCACCGCCGCGATCATGCTCGTGGTCATCTCCTTCAACGGTTCCCAGCGCGTATCCGACCGCGTGAACTCGCTCTCGCAGGGCCGTGTGTTGGCCGCGCAGATGGAACAGCGGCTGAATTCACAGGTCTGCATGTATGCAGGTGAATACTCGCTTGACGGTGTGACCAACTACACCACGAGCGCCGACAGCATTCTGTTCGCCAGCGCGGACAAAATCATCTTCTTTGCCGACGTCGGTCGGAACGGCGGTACATCAGCCACGAGCGGGGTCGGCTTTGTCCCGAACATCCGCTATCTCTACTTTGATCCGGGGCCGACCGGACCTTCGGCTGGACAGAACGCCGGCCGCAAGGGCACCTTCATCGACGGACAGCGCGCCCCGCTCAACACCTCCGTGCCGTTCAACTTCGATGTGCCGACCGGCGTGACCAGTTTTGAATCGTTCGCCACTCCGTCCGGCCAGGCCGGCCTGCCTGCCACCGCGACGCGCATCGTGGTCGAGGGCGTGACCAACGATGTCACCGGCGTGACGAATGCCGCGCTTCCCTTCTTCCAGTACTGGGACACATCCGAAACCCCGATGCCGATCACCGCTGCTGGCGGCGCCCTGGCTCAGACATCGCTCGAGAACATCGGCCACATTCGCTTCAACTTCCGCATTCTTGCTGAGAGCGGTCGCGACAGCGGCGCTCAGAATACAAGCACCCAGGACATTCGCACGGCTTCGTTCAACTCAGACATCGTCCTCAGAACCAACCCGAGCATCTGTGGATAGCGAGAGGACCTCCGATGAACACCTTGCGCAAAACGGACAAGCAGCTCTCGAGCCTGATCTCAAGGATCGGCCACCGCAACGACGGTTTCTCGATGATCTCGGCGATCATGGCGCTGATGGTCGGCACGCTGCTTTCGCTGGCAGCGTGGGCGACAGCCCAGAGCGACATCAACTTCACAGACAAGGACAAGTGGAGCCGCCTCGCCTACCAGCGCGCGCAGAGTGGCGTCTCCGACTATGTGCAGAACATGGCGGCGGATTCCGGGTTTTGGAAGGCATGCGACCGGCCTGAAGGCGTTACCGGCAACGGACTTGGTCAAACCGCGATCAACGACAACGACTTCGGCGCAACCCTCCACCCAGAGCGTCGCTGGCTCCCGTGGTCAAGCGCGGGCTCGGCGACCGACCTGAGCTACAACGCGCAATACACGATCGACCTCCAGCCCATCACCGGCAACTGTAAGCCGAGTGCGACTGCCGCCGACCGCATGATTGATCCCGCTTCAGGAACGTTCAGGATCGCCGTCACGGGCCGTGCTGGGCCACTCGTCCCGCCGGTGCTCCCGACCGGAGAGACGGTCGAGACCTGGCGCCAGAAGAACTGGAAGCGCGCGACGATCGTCACCGAGTTTCGTCGCAACGGATTCCTCGACTTCGTCTACTTCACCGATCGCGAAGGTTTCGACCCCAAGCTCCAGCCACTGAACCGCCAGGAACAGTGCAAGGCCTACAACCAGGACAGCTTGGGGTACACGTCGGGCTTGCCGGCGTCAGACGAGAACCGTCCAGGCCGCTGGCGGCAGAACGTCAACACGTCGAACGACTGCACGGAGATCTCGTTCGCGGACGGCGACACGATTGCCGGTCCGTTCCACACCAACGACGGCGTCAAGCTTCAGTCTGCCTACAACAGCGGCTCCAGCACGATCTTCGGCAACGCGAACAGGGGTGACCGCGTAGAGATCTACGACAACGGAAAGGGAAACTGCCCCGCCCGCACCTCGGATGTCAACCTTTCGAACTCCTCAACTACTCCTTCCGGCTGCCAGACGCAGGTGAGGGTCAACTCCGGCGTCACTCAGGTGCGCGGTCCCGCCGCAAAGTATCTCGACCTGCCTGAGGACAACGAAGACCTCGTGACCTACGCGACTGACACCGGCGACCCGGACCAGGTCGGCGTGACGTACCAGGGCAAGACCACAATCCAGCTGAACTCGAACAATACGTACGACGTCACGAACCAGTACATAAACGGCGGCGTGAAACTGAGCGGAGTCGCGAATCCGACATCGGGCGTCATCTATGTCGCCAACGACAACGTCGCTCAGTGTCAGTCGGATCCGGTGAAGCTCAAGTACGCGGTGTCGATCCCCGCGGGCTGTGCGTTGCTTGAAGTCCAGGGCACCTATAACAAGTCGCTGACCCTGGGCTCCGAGGCCGACATCGTGGTCACGGGCGACATCCTGCGCGGCACCTCGCCGACAGCGGTGCTCGGAATGATCGCCAACCAGTACGTGCGCGTGCGTCATTACCGAAAGTCGACCTACGACATGACCTGGGCGAAGAACGGGACCTGTTCAACTTCTACGTCCGACGTGGACACGGCCACGCCGATCGTTGCGAACCAGGAACGCACCATCCAGGCCGCGATCCTCACGCTGAACAACTCGTTCATCGTCGACGGCTACGGCTGCGGCGCAAAGCTCGGAGACCTGAACGTCTCGGGCGCGATCGCGCAACGTTGGCGTGGCACAGTCGGTACCGGCAGCTGTAGTTCGGGCTCCGGTTATTGCAAGAACTACAGCTACGACTACACCTTCAAGTCCCAGACGCCGCCGCACTTCCTGGCGCCGTCGGCTGCGACCTGGAAGATCATCCGCATGCGACAGACGCTCCCAGCGTGTCGCTGCGGACTATATGGATGACCGACACGTCGGCGCCAGAAATCCACGTCGGCATGGATGCCGAGCGAAAGCTTCCGCCCCGAATGCAGCTCAGAACGCAAACGGGTAAAGCTCGCCGAGATCGATGCCGATAGGGAACTTGTCCAAACAGGTCGCACCGCCACTGACGGCACCGCAACCGCCTCCCGCACCGAAAGAATTATGCAGCTCCCATTCACACGTCCGCCCGCCGATGGCGCCGGCGAAGCAGCTGAAGCTCCTGCGTTGTCCAACAACGAGAAGCTCCAGAACGTCAACCCGGACTCGATCAATGGCAAGGTGCGCCACGAGGGACTGACCGGCCTCGACGTTTCAGGCAGCGGGCTCGCGGCCGCGCGTATATCCGACGGCCGCATTCGCAGCGCCTCGGCCACGACGATCGATCCCGGCCTGGTTGTTGACGGCGAGATTGCCGACCCGGCAGGGCTCGGGGCCTCGATCGCAGAATTCTTCACCGCCAACGGACTTCCCAACAAGGTGCGCATGGGCGTCGCCAGCCCACGCGTCGTGATCCGCACGATCGAGACGCCGGTGATCGCAGACCGCAAGGAGTTCAACGCTGCGGTGCGCTTCCAGGCGAGCGACCACATTCCGATGCCGCTCGACGAAGCTGTACTCGACTACCAGGTGCTCGCAACCGTTCCGGGCGCCGACACCGGCGACCCGCCGAAGTTCAGCGTCATGCTGGTTGCGGCAAGCCGCGGTCTGATCGACGGACTGATGGAGACCTCGCGCCACGCCGGCATCAAACTCCAGGGCGTCGACCTCGCAGCCTTCTCTTTGATCCGCGTGATGTACCCGGGCGACATCGCCCAGCGCGAGACGATCGCCTACCTGCACTTCGGTGACATGCTCAACGTGACGCTCGCCCAGGGCCGCGTCTGCAAGTTCACCCGTGCAACCCCGATCGGCTACGAGGCACTGATCGCCCGCCTTTGCGAGCGCGTCAACCTGACTCCCGCTCACGCCCAGATGTGGCTTGACCACGTGGGGCTGGCGGCGCCGATCGAAATGATCCAGGGAGACCGCGACATCGTCACGGCTGCCCGGCAGGAGCTGACCGACGCTGCTGAGCGCGTCAGCAACGACGTCACGGCGGCAATCGACTTTCACACTGTCCAGGACTCGACCGCTCACGTCAGCCGCATACTGCTGGCCGGACCTGGGTCGAGCATTCCCGGCATCGCCGAGACCGTCTCGCAGCGCACCGGTCTTCCGGTCGAGGTGCCCGCTCCGCTGGGTGCACTCGACGACTCAACACTTTCCGGTTCGGGTATCGATGAGCGTCGCCTGACGATCGCTGCAGGCCTGGCCGTCGAAGAGGTGGTCGCTCAATGAGGGCAGTCAATCTAATCCCAGAGGAGCTACGCCCGCGCGTTCCCGGCGACGGCGACCCGCGAATTGCATATGGCGTGCTCGGAGCACTTGCACTTCTTCTGGTGATGGTGCTCGTTGCGATCTCCTACTCCAACAAGCTCAAAACGATCGAGGACCAGACCGCAGCGATCCAGGCCGAGACGCAGACCTACCGCGCGAAGGTTTCCACCGTCGCGACTTCGCCTGACCAGATTGGCGCAGACGTGAAGTCACGCACTTTGCTCGTCGGTGGTCTCGCCAAGACGCGTTTCCCGTGGGGCGACGCTCTCTACGACCTTTCCCGCGCGATCCCCTCCGACACGACGCTGAACCAGATCTCGGTCAAGTCGTCGGTCGCGTCCACCGACGGGGCAGCATCTGGTGGCTCGACGATGGCGCTGAGCGGCTGCACCTCGAGCTGGGTGGGCTACTCACGCTTCATGACCTGGCTGAAGACGATGCCTGGTGTCGAAAAGGTCGAATCGTCTTCAAGCGCTGTTGCGATGGCGACTGACGGAGGCGCGGACGCGAAGCGCACCAAGAACTGCGGCCCAGCGCCTTTGGCGTTCGCGCTGGATGTGACCTACCTGCCGCGCAAAATCGACCTGCTCGGGCTGCCGAAGCCCGACTCCAGCGCAGGTGGCGCAACGGGCACTGCACCGGCAGGTACGCCGGCGGCCTCAACTTCACCGGCGCCCGCCCCGGCCCCGGCCCCGGCGGCAGGAGGAGCGCAGTAATCATGGGTATGACAGAACGCGATCAAAAGGTTTTGGCAGTCGTCGTCGCACTCATGGTGCTCGGCGGATATTGGTTCCTCGTCGTCGGCAAGAAGAAGTCGGCGATCGCAGATGCGCAAGCGGCTCAGGTCGCCGCCCAGGCCGAACTCGACACTGCGAA
Source organism: Solirubrobacterales bacterium (assembly GCA_016185345.1). Lineage (GTDB taxonomy): Bacteria > Actinomycetota > Thermoleophilia > Solirubrobacterales > JACPNS01 > JACPNS01. The sequence continues at coordinate 99,273 of JACPNS010000012.1, forward strand.
GGCCGCTGAGGCTGCAGCTCTGACCGCCGCAAAGGTCAAGCCCGCTGCGTATTCCAGGCTGCTTCGCCTTGGTAAGGCGATCCCGGCCGACAAGGACTTCGAGAGCCTGCTCGTTCAGGTCAACAACATCACCGTCGACTCGCTCGTCTCGTTCGTCAGTCTCAGTGCTTCGCCGAGCGCGGGCACGGTGGTAAAGGCTGGTGGCGCCAGCGAAACTACGACTTGCGACGTGACCGGAGGCTCCGCGGGAGCATCTGGGTCCACTCCGGCTGCGCCAGCAGCCCCAGCGACCGGAACCACGGGCTCAACGGCAGTCTCTTCGGTCGGAAAGAATCGTGACAAGGCAAAGGGTGCGGTTGCCGCAAGCGACGGGGCCAACACAGCGACCGAGAATGCGGCAAACGCGGCCAGCTGCGACAACTCGCCGACGCTGACGGACATCGCCGCCACCACCGCAGGTCTTGAATCCGAGGCATACACCTTTACTTTCAAGGGCAGCTTCTACCGCTTGAAGGACGTCTACAACGGCCTCCTCGACATGGTCAAGGTGCGCAATGGGCGCGTTTCGGTTTCTGGTCGACTGCTCGACATCAACTCGATCTCAATGAGCGTTGCGAGCTTCCCGGAACTCACGGCAACCGTGCAGATGACTGGCTACAAGCTGCCGGTCGCGACTGCTTCAAGCGGCGCAGAGGTCCCGGGAACTGCGCCGGCAGGCGGCAGCCTCGCTGCCAACGCGACAGCGACCGCAAACAGCGAAAACCAGAGCGCAGGGGCGGCTCAGTAACGATGGCCGACAGAGACTTCAACCAGCAGTTCGACGCGATCAAGCGGCAGGGTTCGGACCTCGTCCGTGAAATGCATGCACGCAAGTTGGCGATTCCGGCCGCAGCACTGCTGCTGGCCCTGGTTGCCGCAGTTGTGACGCTGCCCAAGAGCTCGCCTCCTCCGGCGGCACCGCCCACGGCGGTGGCTCCGATCGAGAAGCCCAAGATTGCGCGTATTGCGCAGGTCTCTCTGGTCGAGCCGAGCTCGATCGACGAAGACATCCCGCTCACCAAATCGGCGGATCCGTTCACGGGCGAAACTGGCTACAACTGCACCAAGGCCTCATCCAATCCAAGGTCTTACCGATGCATCGTCTCTGACATCGTGGTTCTCGTTCTCTGCAATGAAGAGGGTGGCACCGGACCGTGCGCCGCGGACGCGGGCAACGGTGCCTCGGGCGGCACTGGCGCTGCTGGCGGAGACACATCTGGCGGCGACATACCCGGTGGTACCACTGTTCCCGCAGAGCCGCAGCCTCCAAGCGGCGGCGATGGTGGCGGCGGATCCGGCGGCACCAAGACTGTTTACTACACGGTCACAGTTTCGATCGACGGCACGACGCAGAAGGACATCGAGGCCGCTACGGAGCTTCCAAAGCCTGACGGCGCGCTGGTCGTGTACGCAGGCCCGAACGACGCCAACTCGAAGGGCATCTTCATCCTGGCCGATGGCGTGACCGCAGACGGCGTGCCGGTTGATCCGACCTTCGGCAGCTTTGCGCTCGCCAAGAATCAGACGGTGACGCTCACCGATGTGAACGGCGTCGAGCACAAGATGACGCTGAAGAGTCTCGACAAGGCAACAAAATGAAGCTCAAGACCGGCAACCCTCGGGTGCGCGGTCCCCGTCGTAACGCACCAAGCGGCAAGCGCCCCGCGCGCCGCTCCGAGCCTGCGACGTTCGCCTGGATAGAGCCCTTGGCCGACGTCAATCCCGTTGTTGTCGAGCGCGAGACGATCCGCGAGCAGACCGTCGATCGTCCGGTCTACATCGATCGCCCCGTTGAGGTCGAGAAGCTGGTCGAAGTCGAGAAGCTCATTGAAGTCGAGAAGCTCGTCGAGGTCGAGAAGATCGTCGAGGTCCACCGACCGGTCGAGGTCGAGAAGATCGTCGAAATCGAAAGGATCGTCGAGAAGCCGGTCATCGTCGAGAAGGAAGTCTTCGTCGATCGTCCGGTCGCGGATGTCGCTGCGACCACCGCCGCTGTGGCAGCAGCCGTAGCGAGCGAAAAACTTTCGAACAGGGAAAAGAAGGCGAAAACGGAGCCCAAGGCGATCATCGTCGGCCGCGGACCTTCGCTCGCGTCCAAAATCGGTCGCGTGATGCCAAAGCCGATGCCGGTGCTCGCGGGTACCGCATCGCTGCTCGCGGTTCTCGTTCTCATGACCTTGATCTCGCCGTCGGGTGACAACGCGAACGCCGAGCGCGGCAAGTCGACAATTGCGCGTGCTGGTGCGACCGCCGCTACACCGACTCTGACACTCGACGACTCGCCCGGCAAACTCCGCGGCAGGAGCCGCGATCCGTTCGCAGCCAGGGAATTCAAGGTCGCGCCTCCTACTGCCGCAACCGGCACCGCGTCCAAGACAAACGCCGACCGGGCAAAGGCCGCAAAGGCAGCAGCCGCGACTCGCGCAGGCGCTCCGGCAGCCGTTGCAACTTCGATGTACACCGCCAGCCTCACCACCTACTCGTCATACACGCCGTGGAAGAAGGCGAGGAAGCGCGCCGGAGGTTGGATCGATTTTGATGCCAAGCCGACGATCAAGGTGCTTTCGGTCGGCAAGACTTCAGCAGTGCTGTTCGTGGTCACCGACGTCGAGGTGCTCAAGGACAAGAGCGCGCGCATCTCTTACAACAAGCCGATCCGCCAGGTGAAGCTTGGCAAGGGTGGCGTTGTTCGCTTCGCCGATTACCGCAACATCCAGGGTGACGACGTCACCTACACGATCCGGTACGACGGCAGCGAAAAGATCAAGCTCGCGGCAGTGCCGAAGAACTAGTTGCGCCGTCGGACTCGGGGCTGGCGCGTGATCTAAGGTTCGCGGCATGCAATTGCGCTTCACAACCGCCGGCGAATCGCACGGCCCGGGACTCATCGCCGTGATCGAGGGCGTTCCGGCGGGACTCGAACTGAAGCCCGAAGACCTGAACGGCGACCTCGCGCGTCGCCAGCTCGGCTATGGCCGAGGCGGCCGTATGAAGATCGAGAAGGACGCCGCGATCGTTGTCTCCGGCATCCGTCACGGCAAGACGCTCGGCACGCCGATTGCGCTTTCAGTGCCAAACCGCGACTACGCCAATTGGGAAGACCGCATGAACCCGTGGCCGGTCGAGGCCGAGGTCGCCGCAGTCCACCTGCCGCGTCCCGGTCACGCCGACCTGCCTGGGGTTCAGAAGTTTGGCCACGACGATGTGCGCAATGTTCTTGAGCGCGCGAGCGCCCGAGAGACGACCGCACGCGTCGCCGTCGGCGCCGTCGCCCGCGCGATCCTGCGCGACCTCGGCGTCGAGATTCGCAGCCACGTCACTCGCATCGGCGAAGTGGACGCGCCGGCGCCTGAGCGCCCCCGCCAGGTTGAAGACTTTGAAGGAATCGACGAATCACCGGTGCGTTGTCTCGACAAGGAGGCCGAGCGCTTGATGATTCGCCACATCGACGTCCAGCGCAAGGCGAACGAAACTCTTGGCGGCATCTTTGAGGTACTCGTATTCGGGCTGGTGCCGGGCATCGGCTCGTACTCGAGCTGGGATGGCCGCATCGAGGGCCGTCTCGCGCAGGCCTTCTGCTCGATCCAGGCGATCAAGGGCGTTGGATTCGGGGACGGCTTCAAGCTCACCGGTATCCCGGGCTCGCAGGCGCACGATGAGATCTTCCCCGGTGGCGAAGGCCCTACCGAGGCATTCGGATTTCACCGCGCGACCAACCACGCTGGTGGCATCGAAGGCGGCATGACGAACGGCGAGACAGTGGTCGTAAAGGGCGCGATGAAGCCGCTGCCCACGTTGACCAAGCCGCTGCGCAGCGTCGACATCACGACCGGCGAAGAAACTGCCGCCCTGAAGGAACGCACAGACTCGTGCACGGTGCCTGCTGCCGGCGTCGTCGGCGAGGCGATGGCCGCGCTGGTCTTCGCAAACGCTTATCTCGAGAAGTTCGGCGGAGACAACATCGCCGACACCAAATTGGCGCTGTCCGCCTATCAAGACAGAATCGCTGGCCCAGTGTTTTTTAAAAGCGGTTTTTCGCAGGAGAGTCACTAGACCTATGGCCCGTCATCTCGTCTTGACCGGCTTCATGGGTGCCGGCAAGTCGAGCTCGGCGACCCGCCTGGCCAAAGCACTTGGCAGGGAATCGGCCGATGCCGATCGCCTGATCGAGGCCCAGATCGGAATGCCGATCCCGGACTTCTTCGACAAGCACGGAGAAGACGCGTTCCGCGAGCGCGAGGAAGCCATTGCGCTTGAGCTGCTCGCTCACGAGGCCCCGCTGGTGATCGCGCTCGGCGGCGGCGCGCTTGGATCGAAAAAGACCCGTCGGGCGTTGAAGAAGCATCTGACTGTCTACCTCGAGGTGTCCGCGGACGACGCCTGGGTTCGCGTGCGCAAATCCAATCGACCGCTTGCACGCGACGAGGACGGGTTTCGCGCGCTGTACGCAAAGCGCGCTCCGATCTATGAGGACTGCGCGGATGCGATCGTTGCCAACTCCGGCTCGACCACGATGCGCGAAGCGCTGCCGCTGGTACGCGAGCTGCTTTCACGGCCTGCCGGTCCAAGATTGATCTGGGCGTCCGGCAAGACGTGGGGCTACCCGTCTGTTTTTGACCCCGGCGTGCTTGCGCGCGGGGACCTCTGGCTCGCGCGCCGCGACGCCGTCACCGTCAGCGACACAAACATCTCCAAGTTCTACCCGTGGCTCGACGAAGGCATCGTGATCCCGCCGGGCGAGACTTCGAAGACGATGCAACAGGTCGAAAACGTCTGCTCGGCGCTGGCTGCGCAGGAATTCGCCCGCGGCAGGCAGATCGCCGCCGTCGGTGGTGGTGTTGTTGGAGACCTCGCGGGGTTTTGCGCCGCGATCTACCAGCGCGGAACGCCGTTCGTACAGGTACCGACGAGTCTCGTCGCGCAGGTCGATTCGGCCTACGGCGGTAAGACCGGGGTGGACCTGCCCGCGGCGAAGAACTACGCCGGCGCCTATCACCAGCCAGATGGGGTGCTCGTGGACACGAACGCGCTTGCCGGTCTTCCAAAGCCCGAGCTGGTCGCTGGTTGGGCTGAGGTGATCAAGACTGCGCTGATCTCTGGCGGACGCCTCTGGAAGAAAGTCTCCGCAGGCGTTGACTTCAAGGAGCCGATCGATCCGTGGATCGTTTTTGAATGCGCGCGAACCAAGCTAAAAGTTGTCGCCCAGGACGAGCGCGATCAGAACGTCAGGCAGATCCTGAATCTCGGGCACACGATCGGACACGCGATCGAAACCGCTGCCGGATACGGCAACCTGCGCCACGGTGAGGCCGTGAGCATCGGGATGGCCGGCGCGCTCCGCCTCTCTGGAAACGACGCGCTGCACCGGGAAGTCATCGCGGTCTGTAAGCAGGCGGGACTGCCGGTGAAGGCCAAAGGCGTCCCGCTCGATACGGTGCTCGACGTGATCAGACTCGACAAAAAGCGTGTAGGCGCAACTGTGCCGTTCGTCCTCGTGAACGAGCCGGGAGATGTCACTCCGGGCCACGCGGTCCCCGCCGACGACCTTGAAGCAGCAGTGAAGGAGCTTGTGCAATGAGACACCGCATTGAAGTACTTCATGGCGTGAACCTGAACATGCTCGGAGTGCGACCGGCCGAGCACTACGGCACGTCGACGCTCTCCGAGATCGAGTTCAAAGTTGATGGATTTGCCGAAGAGCTGGGAATCGAGGTGGCAACTTTTCAGACCAACAGCGAGCGCGAGTACGTCGAGCGGCTCCACCGCGCCCGCGAGGTCGACGACGGCTTGATCCTCAACCCCGGAGCCTGGACCCACTACAGCTGGGCGATTCGCGACGCGCTGGAGATCTCCGGCCTTCCCGCAGTAGAAGTTCATCTGTCAGATGTCGACAAGCGCGAGGACTGGCGCAAGCAGTCGGTGATAAAGGACCTATGCGTTGCGACCATCTCTGGCAAGGGTGTTGACGGCTACAAGGATGCACTCGTGGCGCTCGCCGCGAAGCTGGAGCGGGACGGCGGCGCGTGAGCGCCGAACCGCCGCGGATCAAGCGCGTGCGCGCTGCGCTGATCGAGCGCGATCTCGACGCGCTTCTGGTCACGAACAGCAGTAACGTCCGGTATTTGTCCGGCTTCACGGGCACGAATGGAACGCTCATCGTGAGTCAGAGCAGCGCGATTCTGTTGACGGACTTCCGCTACATCGTGCAGGCCAAAGACCAGGCCGAGTACTTCGAAGTCGTCGACGGCGGTACGGACCCGCGAAAGAAGTTGATCGAGGCATTCGACCCCGCCAAGACCGTGGGTTTTGACGACGCAGATTTGCGCGTGAAGTTTCACGCGGGCTTGCTCAAGGAACTGCCCGAGGGCGTTTCGCTCGAATCGACCTCCGGGCTCGTGGAGGCGATCCGCGCAGTGAAGGATGACCACGAGATCGACGCAATCGCGCGCGCCGCGCTGATTGCCGACTCGATCTATGTTTCGCTGGCGGCCGAAGGACTGATCGGCCGCACGGAACTCGACGTCGCCTGGCGAATTGAAGTACTGGCGCGCGAAGGCGGTGCGAGCGGACTCTCTTTTCCATCGATCGTCGCTGCCGGACCGCACGGAGCGCTTCCACACGCTGAGCCGCGCGACGTCGCGATCGAGGCCGGGCAGTTGGTCGTGCTTGACCTGGGCGTTGTCCACGGCGGATATTGCTCGGATTGCACGAGAACCTTCGCCACTGGACCAGTCTCGGCTTCGGCGCGCGCTGCATACGAACTCGTACTCGACGCGCAGAAGAAGGCATTGGCCGGCGTGCTCGTAGAGGCCGACTGCAAGGAAGTGGACGCGATCGCCCGAGATGTGATCAGTGCCGACGGGATGGGGGACAAGTTCGGTCACAGCCTTGGTCATGGCGTCGGTATTGAGGTGCACGAAATGCCCACGCTTTCGAGCCGGTCCGAGGGGCGCCTCGCGGCTGGCAACGTTGTCACCGTTGAGCCCGGGGTGTACGTCGAGGGCGAATTTGGCGTGCGTATCGAGGACCTCGTTGTGGTGACGAACGACGGCCCGCGGGTGTTGACACCGTTCACAAAGGAACTCGTCACAGTCGACTAACCACTACACGAAACGATGTAGAGTTTCATCCACAATCCACCCTGGAGGGGTAAGAACTTGAGCAAGAGCAGTCGTTGGGCGTTGGCACTGATTGGCGTCGTGATTGTCATCGTCGGCGCCATCTTGATCGGCACCGGGGGCGACAACAGGGACGCAATTCAAGAGCCCTCCACCGAGGCAACGGCCGGCACCGGTGCAGCTAAGTCGGATCCCGGGGCATCCCCAAGCGGCTCGACCGGCTCTGACGAAGGCGGCGGATCGGGCAGCGGCACAGGCGATGGAACTGGCAGTGGAGGCGCCAGCCCGAGTGACCCTGGCGAGGACAGCGGCGGCGCGAGCCCGGGAAAGACGGACGACAGTGGCGGCGGAGCCGACGCGCAGATCGATGTCGTCTCCCCAGTCCTCACGGCCAGCAAAGTTCAGACGATCAACGTTGTCAGGGGTGAGTCCGTCGCGATCCTCGCCAAGGCGTCCAGCACCGGGGAGCTGCACGTCCATGGATACGACAAAGAGACCTCGCTCAAGCCGGATGAGGTTGTGCGAGCGAAGTTCAAAGCCACGATCGACGGCGAGTTTCCGATCGAGTTTCACCTGCCCGCTGGGGACCAGGCAGAGGTCGGGATCCTCCTGGTCAGTCCGTGAATCTGACGGCGATCCCGCTCGCCCACGGGCTCGGCTTTCGATCTGATCTTCCGCTCCCGAGCTGGCTGTTTGCCTGGGGCGCTGCGCTGATGCTTGCGCTTTCGCTCTTTGCTTTTGCCGCGCTCTGGAACGATCCGAAACTGGAGATGGCACGGCTGCGGGAGCTGTTCAGGGTCCCGCAGCTGATCGAGCCGGTCAGCGGCGCGCTCGGAATTGCGATCTTCGCCCTGCTCGTGTACTTCGGCTTCTTCGGAAACCAGGATCCCGATCAGAACGTCCTACCGACCATCGTCTACGTCTTCTTCTGGACGATGCTGCCGCTGGTCTCAGCGATTTTCGGCGACGTTTTCAAGCCGTTCAATCCCTGGCGGGCGACGGCGCGCTATGTCGCGTGGCTTCGCGCGCGGCGCACGCCTGGACACCGGCATATTCCGCCGCGATTTGCCTATCCCGATCGGCTCGGCCGGTGGCCGGCCGTGATCGCGATAGTCGCATTCGGCTGGCTCTCACAAGCCGGAGGCGATCAGGGCCGCGAGCCGTCAACACTTGCGATGCTCGCCCTGGTCTACGCCGCATTTCAGTTTCTCGGTATGTCGCTTTTCGGCGCCGAGCGCTGGGCCGATCGCGGAGATGCATTCGCTCTCTACTTCGACTTCTTCGGTCGCATCTCTCCGCTCACGATTGACAAAGGAAGGCTCTGCGCGCGACTGCCGCTGTCGGGCCTGACCGACATCGCACCGCTGATCGGAACCGTGGCGTTCGTCTCGGCGATGATCGGCATCACGGTCTTTGACGGCGCCGAGCGCGCGGGCCTCTGGCAGTCGATCGTCGGTGACGATCCATCCAAGATTGTGGAGATGCTGGGCCTTGTCGCGTGCGTCGCGTTTGTTGCGGGCTTCTATCGACTCGGCGTCGTCGGCATGAAGTTGAGCCACATCGAGAAATCGTCGCGCGAGCTGGGGTTGATGTTCGCGCCGTCACTGGTGCCGATTGCGCTTGGCTATCTGCTCGCGCACTACCTCTCGTTCATGTTGTTCGTGGGCCAGGCGTTGCCGCATGTGATCGCGCATCCGATGGGCAACTCGGGATCGCCGCAGGTGGCCTATTTCGTTTCGGGCAACGTGATCTGGGGGGTGCAGGTCCTGGCGCTGCTCGCGGGCCATATCGCCGGGTTGATCGTCGCCCACGACGAGGCGACTGCCGTCTGGGGCAAGGCGCGCGCTGCTGCTCGGTCACAGATGTGGATGCTCGTGGTGATGGTCGGATTCGCCGGTCTTGGGCTCTGGCTGCTTTCGCAATCGCCGTCATGATGCGTGTGATGCTCGGGATTCGCTCGCCGCGACGACAAGTGTGCGCCAGCGACGCGCCGGAGACCGTCGATGATGCAGCCGCGCCATTCAGCGACAAATAGCCCGTTCCTCGACCATCTAGCCTTCAAGGCATGATTTCAACGAACCAGTTCAAGAACGGGAACCACATCGACGTGGACGGTACCGTTTTCAAGATCGTCGAGTTTCAACACGTGAAGCCGGGTAAGGGCGGCGCGTTCGTGCGCACCAAGCTGCGGCGCGTAAGTGACGGAAACGTGATCGACAAGACCTTTCGCGCGGGCGAGAAGTTCCGCTCGGTACGCACCGAAGTGAAGAAGCTCCAGTTCCTCTACAGCGACGGCCAGGATGCACACTTCATGGACAATGAAAGCTTCGACCAGTTGTCTGCGCCGTTCGAAAAGCTCGAAGAACCGCTCGGCTTCGTCAAGCCGAACACCGAGATCGAGGCGCTCTACATCGACGGAGACTTCGCCGACATCCAGCTACCTGCATCGGTCGTGCTGGAAATCACCGAGACCGAGCCCGGCGTACGCGGCGACACAGTCAGCGGTGGCGGCAACAAGCCCGCAACGCTCGAGACCGGCAGGACCGTGAACGTCCCGCTCTTCTTGAACACCGGCGACGTGGTCAAGGTCGACACGCGCAGCGGCGACTACATGGCTCGCGGCTAGTCCTTGAAACGCTCCGATCAGCGCAAGCAGGCGGTATTCGCGCTCTACCAACACGATCTGACCGGCCGGGCGCTGGAAGACGTTTTCGAACGTGACACATCAGACTTCGCTCGCTCGCTCGCGGTCGAGACCCTCGATGAGCGCGACTCGATCGACGCCACGCTCAAACGTTTTCTCAAGGAAGGTTGGACGCTCTCACGCGTCGCGCCGCTCGAGCGCAACATCATGCGCGTCGCGGTGCACGAGCTGAACGCAGGTGACGTCCCGCGCGAAGTGGTGATGGACGAGGCCGTGGAGCTTGCAAAGCGCTATTGCTCGGCCGACGCTCCGAAGTTCGTGAACGGTATTCTCGGATCCATTCTTCGCGAGCTACCAGCGGTGCCCACAAATGACTGAACGCGATCCAAAAACTCAAGAAACGCTCGATGAGCTCGACGGCCTGATCGTCGAACTGAAAGAAAAGGTCTCCACACTGCGCGAAGGCGAGTTTGACGCCGGCGCACTTGAGACCCGCCTGCGCGAGCTGACCGAGCTCGCCAGCCGCGCCGCATCGACTCTGGAGTCGGTCTCGCGGTGAACGCCGCCCCGGCGTTTCCGGACGCCAAACGTCTGTCGGTCGACGCCTATCTGGAAAAGATCGACTTCGAGGCCGTGCCTCAGATCGATGAGTTGGTCGAGGCGATGCGTTACTCACTGCTGGCCGGTGGCAAGCGTGTCCGACCAGTCCTTGCGCTGAGCACCGCGCACGCGCTGGGCCACGACCCTTCAGTTGTCATGCCGTACGCGGCAGCGCTCGAACTGATCCACACCTATTCGCTGATCCACGACGACCTTCCGGCGATGGACGACGACGACCTGCGCCGCGGCAAGCCCACCTGCCACGTTGCATACGGCGAGAACGTCGCGATCCTCGCCGGCGACGCGTTGTTCGCCGAAGCCCTGCGGCTGATCACGGCGAACCAGGCTGGCGATCCGATGCATGTGGTCGGCGCGATGGACGAGTTGCTCGCTGCGATCGGCGCAGGCGGAATGGTCGGCGGACAGTTCATCGACATCGACGAGCAGGTCGAGAACGCCGACGAACTGAAGCTGATGCATGAGCTGAAGACCGGCCGCCTGATCCGCGCATCGGTGCGCGGCGCGGCGATCGTGCTCGGTACCCCGACCAAGCAGGTCGAGCAGCTCGGCGACTTCGCTGGCGAGTTAGGGGTACTTTTTCAGATCATCGACGATATTCTCGATGTCACTGGCTCGAGCGCGGATCTTGGGAAACCACAGGGAAGCGACGAGCGGCACGGCAAGGCGACATATGTCAGCGTGTTCGGCCTCGATGGAGCGCGAAAGCTGGCCGACGAGAGCTTTGGCCGTGTGCGCGGACTGCTCGAGTCGATCGACTTCCGCGGAGACGCCGCTGACTTGCAGGCGGTAAGCGCCTACATCTACGGCCGAGATAGGTAGAGCTATTCCCAAGCAGGACAAAAAGCTGAGTTCAGGACCGTTGCTTCCCGGCATTGCCGGACCCAACGACCTGACGGGTCTCGGCGACGAGCAGCTCCAACAGATCGCCCAAGAAGTACGCGAGGAGCTGATCGACACCGTCGGTGAGATCGGCGGCCACTTCGGCGCCAACCTCGGCGTCTGCGAACTTTCGGTCGTATTGCACTCTCTGCTCGACTCTCCGAAGGACAAGATTCTCTGGGACGTCGGCCACCAGGCGTACCCGCACAAGATGCTCACCGGCCGCCGCGAGGAGCTGCCGACGATCCGCAAGTACGGCGGACTCGCTCCGTTCTGCGCCACGTTTGAGTCCGAGCACGACATCATGGGCGCCGGTCACGCATCCACTTCAATTTCTTACGCCGTCGGCCTCAAAGAGGCGATGCGCCTCGGCCAGGGCGAGGACGGCAAGGTCGTCGCAGTGATCGGCGACGGATCGATGACCGGCGGCGTCGCCTTCGAGGCGATCCACAACGCCGGCGGCCTTGGCACCCCGATCGTCGTGATTCTGAATGACAACGGCATGAGCATTTCGCCGAACGTCGGCGCGCTCTCGCGCTACTTCAACCGCGTACGCATGAACCCGAAGCTGTACAAGGCCCGCGACAAGGCCGAGGGTGGATTGACCAAGCTCCCGGCTGGCATCGGCGCTGCCTTTGAGCGCTTCGGGCCGGCCTTCAAGGAATCGGTCAAGGCCTTCTGGGCGCCTGGCCTGCTCTGGGAAGAGCTCGACTTCGCCTACATCGGCGTTGTTGACGGCCACGACATCGGTGAGTTGCGCACTGCGATCGAAGAGGCTCTCGAAGCCGATCGCCCTGTCGTCGTGCATATCGCGACAGTCAAGGGCAAGGGATTCTCGCCGGCCGAAGAGGGTGGACTCGGCGGCATGGAGCAGTGGCACGCGGTCAAGCCGATGGGCATCACCGACCGCAAGCCGTCCCCGGCCGGCATCAGCGGGGGCTTGCCGAACCGGCCATCGCCGCCGCAGTACACAAAGGTCTTTGGCGAGGCGATCGTGGCCGAGGCGCGCCGCGACCCACGTGTCGTCGGAATCACCGCAGCGATGAACTCGGGCACCGGGCTGTCGATCATGCAGAAGGAGATGCCTGATCACTACTTCGACGTCGGCATTGCCGAGCAGCACGCCGTGTTGTTCGCTGCCGGCCTCTCACTCCAGGGTGTGAAGCCAGTCGCGGCGATCTACTCGACGTTCCTGCAGCGCGGCTACGACCAGATCGTCCACGACGTCTGCCTACAGAAGCTCAACGTTGTCTTCGCGCTGGACCGCGCTGGGCTGGTCGGCGACGACGGCCCGACCCATCACGGCGCTTTCGACATTGCCTACTTCCGCCCGTTGCCAAACGTCGTGATGATGGCCCCGCGCGACGAGGCTGCGCTCGTGGACATGCTGCACACTTCGCTTGTTTACGACGATGGACCGGTCGCGATTCGCTATCCGCGTGGGGAGGGTGTTGGCGTACCGCTGCCCAGCACGCCCACAGCGATCGACATCGGTGTGGGCGAGGTGCTCACGCGCGGTGACGGCACCGTGGCGTTGCTCGGGTATGGGAGCGGGGCTGGGCTCGCCCAGGGAGCCGCCCAGCTGCTGGCCGATCAGGGAATCTCAGCAACCGTCGCCGACGCGCGCTTCGCGAAGCCGCTCGACACAGAATTGATCAACGAGCTCGCCGCCGAGCACAAACTCCTGGTCACGCTAGAAGAGGGTGTGCTCTCTGGCGGATTCGGTGCTGGAGTGCTTGAGCACCTCGCAGACAACGGACTTCCCGTTCAGCTTCTGCGCGTCGGCCTGCCCGACCGTTACATCACGCACGGAGCACCCGCGCTCCTGCACGAAGAAGTCGGCTTCACCCCCGACGCAGTAGCCAAACGCATCACCGACCGACTGTCTGCAAAGACGCCGGTCGACGCGTCCTGATTTCATGCGGCCCGGCGCGTTGGCGCGCTGAACCGCTTTAAAGCGCTCTAGCCCTCGAGCACTTCGATCTTGATGCCGGCTCTCGGAAGTCGCTCAAGCAGTGCATCGCCCATTGCCGAGACCGGTGTCAGCTGGCCCGAGCGCTCGGGGGTGACGTCCAGCGCCAGGGCCAGCGCGCTCTCGGCGAGCATCTTCGAGGTTTCGTCGTAGCCCGGCTCCCCGCCCGAGACTGCGGTGCGCACAGTCTTTCCGCCGCCGGTTCCGACGAATTCGACGCGGAACCAGCTCTTTGCGCGCTTCTCTGGGCTTGGGCCTGTTCCAGGCGGGATCATCTTCATCAGGCGCCTGCGCACGGGTGGGATCTGCGCCAGCACGAACAATGAGGCGACTGCAGCGGTGCCAGCAAAGACGGTCGGGAGGCGCTTGGCCGCGTAGTTGTGTCCGTACTTGAAGTCTGGTCCGTAGCGATCGACCGCAGCCGCCGAGCGCTCCGTGACGAACTGGTCGATCGTCGGCAGCGGGGCCGTCCACATTCCCATCTGCTTGTCGCGGCGCAGAGCCGGTTTGACCGACCCAACCTTGCGGCCGTCCGGGCGCGGTTCAACCTTGCGACGAGCGCGGAACGCGTCGATCGTCTGCTTGGCGTGGCCCATGCCGTTCAGCGCTGAATAGAACGTTCCGCCAGAAACCATCCCGGACGCGCGCACGCGGCTCTCGACGGTGATCGGAACATCCTCGGGCAGTTGAAGCACAGTGAAATAGGCGCCGAGGTCGTGGGGGATCGAGTCAAATCCGCAGCAGTGCACGAGCTTCGCGCCTGAGGTCTTGGCGGCAGCGTCGTACTTGACGTACATTTCGTCAACGAACGCGGGCTCGCCGGTCAGGTCGAGGTAGTCGGTGCCGCGCTCGGCGCAGGCCTTGACGAGTGGCTCGCCATATAGGGCGTATGGGCCGACGGTACTGATCAACACGCGAGTGCTCAGGGCAAGTTCTTCAAGCGAGGTTGCATCCTCGGCGTCGGCGGCAATCAGCGGCAGATCAGCGAGTGCGGGATTCTTCGCCGCGAGATCTGCCCGGACTTTGCTCAACTTCTCGGGGTTTCGCCCGGCCAGCGCCCACTTGAGGTCGTCGGGGGCGTTTTCCGCCAGATACTCGGCTGTAAGGAGCCCGACAAAGCCGGTGGCGCCATAAAGGACTATGTCGAAATCGCGTTGTTTCATCAGACTGGCGATCCTATTAGACACCACGTAAGTTAGGAACCGAAGATACTTTGTGCAAGTGTGAGCAATCTCACACACACGTCACATACCGGTGCGTATCTTTGATTCCAGATACGGAAGTCGCCTCCAAGTTTGAACGGACACGATTTCTTACCCGGCCTGGCTCACTCCCCCAAGATCGAGCCAGCCAAGAGACACAGCAGTATCCTCCCCAGAGACAGGCCCCGCCCAACGCGGGGTCTTTCTCTTGCCCAAACGTAAGATCCTATAAATGGCTTCAAACAGGCAACGTGTTGATGTTCTGCTGGTCGAGCGCGGCTACTTCGAGTCGCGCAACAAGGCATCGGCGGCGATCCTCGCGGGCGACATCCAGCTCAAGAATGGTGGAAGGCGGATCGAGAAGCCGGGGCAGATGCTGGACGACGACACGGAGCTGATCGTCGCCGAGCGCAATCGCTACGTGAGTCGCGGCGGGATCAAGCTCGAAAACGCCCTCGCGGCGTTTCCGGCGTTCGAGGTCAAGGGACGACACGGGCTTGACGCCGGTGCAAGCACGGGTGGATTCACGGACTGCCTGTTGCAGCGCGGCACGGAACATGTGATCGCGGTTGACGTTGCTTACGGCGAGCTGCACTGGAAGCTGCGTGAGGATCCACGCGTCACGGTTGTCGAACGCAAGAACATCCGCGAGCTGACGCCGCACGAGCTCGAGTACGCGCCGGATCTGCTTGTCGCGGATCTCTCGTTCATTGCTTTGGAAAAGGTCCTGTCGGCGCTCGAGAAGATCACGGCGAAGCAGTTCGACTTCCTCGCGCTGGTCAAGCCGCAATTTGAGGTGGGGAAGGGGAACGTCGGAAAAGGCGGGGTCGTGCGCGAACGCGATGATCGCGTCGATGCCATCGAAGCCGCCGCTCGGTCGGCCCAGCGGCTCGGCTTTTCCGTGCAGGGTGCATGCTCCTCGGGCCTGCCCGGGCCGGCCGGAAACCGCGAAGCCTTCCTTTGGCTTGCCGAATCCACCCGGCCCGGTCTCGCAGATCTACGTGCGGCGGCTGAGGGCGTTGAGCCGGAGTAGCGATACTCAACCAGGACATGCGCGCAGCAGTAATCACACATCACTTTCCCAACGACAACGTCGAGCCGACGCTGGCGGCGCTTCGTGCCGCCTCGGTCGAGTTTGACTGCGAGTTGATTTTCGACACCGTCGAACCCGTGGGCGCGCACGACGGTGTGGAATACCTGGTCAATCCTGAGTTGCGGGCGGTCGAGCCTGATGTCGCGATCGTGCTTGGCGGGGACGGATCGATCCTGCGTTCGCTGCGTACGTTCGCCGGGACCAGGACGCCGACATTCGGATTCAACTTCGGAACGATCGGATTTCTCACCACTGCCGAGCGCGAGGCGCTTCCCAATGGATTGAAGCTTGCACTCTCGGGAGCCTTCGACACGCTCGACCTACCTGCGCTTCGCCTGAAATACGGCGAGATCGATGTCCTGGGCGTGAACGACGTGTCGTTTCATCGAGCTCGCGACGCGCGCGTTGCTGAGGTTGCCTACGGCCTCGCCGGAGAACCGGTGGGCCGCGTCCGCTGCGACGGAGTTGTCGCGGCCACCCCTGCTGGATCGACCGGCTACAACCTCGCCAACAACGGCCCAATACTCGCCTGGGGAGTGGAGGGCTACGTGGTCAGTTTCATTGCTCCTCACACACTCACGGCCCGCGCGTTGGTTGCGGCTCCTGGCGACGTGCTGGGCGTAACGAACGCCGGGCGTCGGGACGAGCTCGAGATCCTTGTGGACGGCCTCATGGTCGGAACGCTTCCGGTTGGGGAGACCGCCGAAGTTTCCTTTGAAGACAACGCCACGTTGCTTGCGCAGCTCCCCGGATCGAACTTCTACGACCGCTTCCGCGAGAAGTTCGGCAAGCTCGCCAGCTGACACGAACAAGTGTTCGTCCGGCGTGGTCTGTAAAAAGTCCGCATGCTTCTTGAGCTGCGCATAGAGAATCTTCTTCTGATCGAGCGGGCCGAGATTTCGCTCGATCGCGGAATGAACGTGATCACCGGCGAGACCGGCGCCGGAAAGACGATGCTCGCCCACGCGATCGACCTTCTACTGGGGGGCAAGTCGAAGCGGGGGATCGTGCGGCCTGGTGCTGGCGAGGCGTATGTCGAGGGGTTGTTCGAGTTGCCGAACGGCCTGCTCGACGCGCCCGAGTTCGCAGAGTTGCGCGAGCGACTCGCGCGTCCAGACGCGGCCGAGATCGCTGTCGGTCGACGGGTCACGCCCGAGGGGCGCACTCGCGCATACATCGAAGGTCGATCGGCAACGGCTGCAGACCTCCAGTTGCTGGGTGGCGCATTGGTCGCGTTCTACGGCCAGCACGAACACCGCAAACTAACGCTCGCCGGTGCGCAGCTCGCGGTACTTGACGCCTTCGCAAGCGGCCTCGCCGGGAACGAGCACGGCGAGCGGCTGGCCGAGCTGTCCGCGTTGCACACCGCGGCGTCCGAGCTGACCGGCAGACTCGCCGAGCTCGAGCTCGTTGAAGGTCGACGCGAACGCGAACTCGGATTGATCGAGTTTGAACTCGCGGAGATCGAAGAGCTTTCGCCGGAGATCGCCGAAGAGGCAGACCTCTCGGCCGAGCGCGACCGACTGAGGTCGGTCGATGAACTGCGATTGGCAGGGGAGAGCGCACTGGCTGCGCTCGAAGACGAGGACGCAGGGGTTCCGGGGGGGACCGGCGCCTCGTCTCTCCTTGCCGGCGCGGTCAAGCAACTTCAGGGTTCGAGTGGGGCAGACGCGGAGCTCGACGAGTTGGCGCGGCGCGCGGAGGCAGTCGCGTTGGAACTCCAGGACGTCACCGCCGATCTCCGGCTCTACGCGGAGGGGCTCGCGGCAGACCCCGGGCGCCTTGCATTCCTCGACGATCGGCTCGATGGCTACGAGCGCCTCAAGCGCAAGCACGGTGGGTCGATTGAATCCGTTCTGGCTCACGCCGAAGCGTGCCGGCTCGATCGGGACCGACTTTCTGGAGCTGGTGTCCAGATCGAAGACGCCGCCGCGCGACTCGAAGATGTCCGGGCGCGGCAGAAGTCGCTGGCCGCTGAAGTTTCCAGCGCGCGCAAGAAGGCCGCGCCGAGACTCGCTGCCGCAGTTCGCGAGCGGTTGGCCCTGCTCGCGCTCGAGGGTGCCTCGTTCGAAGTAGAGATCTCTCCGATCTCCAGCGACATCAGGCCAACGGGCGCAGACGTCATCGAGTTCATGATCGCGCCGAACCCCGGCATCGCCCCAGCACCGCTGCGCGAGACCGCGTCTGGCGGTGAGATGTCGCGCGTGATGCTCGCCCTGCTCACCTCCGGAACCGCACCGGCCGATCAGACCTTCGTCTTCGACGAGATAGACGCCGGCATCGGCGGCCACACCGCGCGTGCGGTGGGCGAGCAGCTCCGAGCGCTCGGCCGCGATCGTCAGGTGATCTGCATCACGCACCTTCCGCAGGTGGCCGCCGCAGCTGATCGGCATTTTCAAATTGAGAAGTCGTCGCGGGCTGGCGACGCACGCACCGACGTTCGCCAACTCCCCGAAAGGGAAATCGTCAACGAGCTGTGCCGGATGCTCGGCGCAGATGCCGACGACGCCGGCGCGAAAAAGCACGCGCGGGAGCTGTTGGCCGCCGCATAAGCCCGTTTCACCGCCGCCGGTGGTCATCTAAAGTCCCTCCAATGGAGCGGAATCTGGCCGGTACGGTGAGGGAAAATGTCGCGGCCGCGCCGCGGGCGACGGTCGTCAACGGTGTGGTTCGCCCCGGTAAGCGCACGAAACTGCTCACCAAATCACTCAAGCCCGGTGAGATCGCGTTGATCGACCACAAGGACATCGACCGAGTCTCGGGCGAGGAGCTCGTACGCAAGGGAGTCTCCTGCGTGATAAACGTCGCCGAGTCCTCGACCGGCGATTACCCGAACACCGGTCCCACGATCATTGCCGGCGCTGGAGTTCACCTGGTTGACGCGGTTGAAAGCGACCTTTTCGAGCAGCTCAAGGACGGCGATCAGATCATCGTTCGCGGTGGCGAGATCCTTCGCGACGGCACTGTCGTCGGCCGCGGCGACGTCCAGACCAACGAAGTCGTCGCCGACAAGTACGAGCAGGCCAAGCGAGAAGTCGGTCGCGCGCTCGAGCGCTTCGCCGAGAACACGATCAACCACATCCGCCAGGAGAGCGAGCTGCTCTCGGGCAAAATCGACCTCCCGGAGCTCGACACAATCTTCCGCGACCGCGACGTCCTCGTGGTTGTGCGCGGCGTGGATCACCAGCGTGACCTCAGAGCCCTACGCAGCTACATCCGCGACGAGAAGCCGATCCTGATCGGCGTAGATGGCGGAGGTGACGCGCTTGTCGAAGAGGGTCACAGGCCCGACATGATCGTCGGCGACATGGACTCGGCGGCAGACTCGGTACTGCAGTGCGGCGCGGAGCTGATCGTCCATGCATACACAGATGGCCGCGCGCCGGGAAGCGAGCGCCTCGAACAACTCAACGTTCAGTACAAGACAGTCGCCGCGACCGGCACCAGCGAGGACATCGCGATGCTGATGGCGGCCGAGGAAGGCGCTCGCCTGATCGTCACCGTCGGGGCCCACTTCAACCTCGTCGAGTTTCTCGACAAGAACCGCAAGGGCATGGCTTCCACTTTCTTGACCCGCGTCCGGATCGGCGAGATCCTTATCGACGCCAAGGGCGTGAGCCGCCTGTACCGGCCGCGCCCGACCAACCGCGCGCTCAGCGTGGTCCTCGCCGCCGGCGCCTTCGCCCTGATCGTGGCGATTCTCGTCTCGCCCTCGCTGAGCAACCTCGTGGACCTGATCTGGCTGAAGCTCAAAGTCACCTTGGGTATCGGCTGAGCACCCTGCCTCTCACAGCGCCTTTACAGTTGCATCTGATTGGATTGCACGTCGAATGATCGACTTTCGCTACCACGCCATGTCGTTGGCCGCAGTTTTCGTCGCGCTGGCCCTGGGGTTGCTGCTGGGCGTGACGCTCGGCGATACCAGCCTTGTCGCCGACGCTCGCGGCGGGCTTGAGGATTCGCTCAAGGGCGACCTCAACGAGGCCCGGCAGGCGTCCAACGACCGCAAGGACCAGATCAAACGGCAGACCGAGTTCATGGGAGCGGCATACCCGCAGCTCGTTAGTGATCGTCTGTCCAGTCAGCGTGTGGCAACGATCGGCTCAGCGGAAGTCGCTCAGAGCACGCTCAAATCCGTCACCCGCGCGGTCGAACCGGCCGGCGCCAACGTCACTTATATTGCCCAGCTTCTTGCAAAGCCGCAGTACGCCAAGATCGCCGACGCCCTCGATCTGAACGACGTGCTCAACGATGAAACGCCGACCGCCGCAGAGGCCGATCAGCTCGGCCGCGCAGTCGGCCGTCGCCTCGCCCGCGGGAGGAACACAACTGTGATGCGCCGCCTCGTATTCAGCCGCCTCTCAGGCGACTTCAAGCGATCGCGACTCTTCGCGTACGCCCGGCAGGAGCCGACCGACGCCGACACGCCCGAAGGCAAGATCCTCGACGGCTTCGAGCGCGGTGTGGTCGCGGGGCTCTCCCAGCAAGCCGCTCGCGTTGCAGGCGTCGAGAACACCACGACTGAGCCGAGCAACATCGAGTGGTACAACTCGCTAGGCCTCTCAACCGTGGACGACATCCAGGACTTCGCCGGTTACTACTCGCTCGTCTCGATCTTCAACGGTGCCAAGGGCGACTACGGCTACAAGGACACTGCGGACTCGATCGTCCCACAGGTCGGACCTTAGGTGTTGGTCTAACCGCATGCAGGCAATCCCGCTCCTGATCGCATTCGTCGTTGCGCTGCTCGGCGCGCCGATCCTGCTGCGCGGTCTTCAAGAAGCGGGATTTGTCCGCACGAACTACTCGGGTCGCGAAGTGCCGGTTCCGTCGGGAATTCTGATTCCACTCGCGGCATTCGTTGCGCTCGGAGTGTCTGCTCCGTTGGATCGGCTGCTCGACGATGAAATTCTCGGTGGCGTCGGCCTTGTTGGCGTGATGATCTACATCATCGGCGTATGCCTGCTCGGAGCAATCGACGACCTGCTCGGCACGCCGGTGATCGAGGGGGGCCTCGGCCGTCACGATCCGCGCGGAGTACGGGGCCATGCGAAGGCAACATTCAGTGGCGGATTTTCGACCGGCGCCGTCAAGGCGGTTGGCTCGCTCGGTCTCGCGGCGTTCGCGATGGGATTGATTGTCCCCGGCGACCTGGAGTACCTGCTTGCGATCGCACTCGTAGTGGTGACGACCAATCTTTTCAATCTTCTCGACCTGAGACCCGGACGCGCCCTGAAAGTTTTCTTCGTCGTCGCTGTCGGTCTGTGCATCGGCGCGTGGACTCTCGAACCGGTCTGGCTCACGGGCGTCTTTCTGGGTTCGCTTCCTGTACTTCTGTATTACGACCTCGCCGAGAAGGGGATGCTCGGCGACACCGGCTCAAACGCGATCGGCGCAATCGCCGGAGTCTGGATGGTGCTGACTCTGAGCACGACGGCCCAGCTGATTGCGCTCGCCGTGGTCGTTTTAATCACGCTATATGGGGAATTCAGATCTATCTCGCAATTGATCGATCGGACCCCCGTGTTACGGTCTCTCGACCACTTAGGAAGGACCCGGATTGCCCAATCAGACACGTGACACGCGCTTCATTTTCATCACCGGAGGCGTCGTTTCGTCGCTCGGAAAAGGTATCGCTGCGGCCGCCATCGGGCGCCTGCTCGTGGCCCGTGGACTGACCGTCCAGATCCAGAAGTTCGACCCGTACATCAACGTGGACCCGGGCACAATGAGCCCGTTTCAGCACGGCGAGGTCTTCGTCACTGAAGACGGCGCCGAGACCGACCTCGACCTCGGTCACTACGAGCGCTTCACCGGGGCAAACACTTCTCGCGGCAGCAATGTCACCACCGGCGCGATCTACAACCAGGTAATCCGCAAGGAACGACGCGGCGACTACCTCGGCGGCACCGTGCAGGTCATCCCGCACATCACCGACGAGATCAAGGCGCGCATCGATCTGATCGCCGAAACCGAAGATGTTGACGTCGTGATCACAGAGATCGGCGGAACGGTCGGAGACATCGAGAGCCTTCCGTTCCTTGAGTCGATCCGTCAGTTCCAGCAGGACCGCGGCCGCAACAACTGCATCTTCATCCACCTCACGCTCGTGCCATACATCGCGCACGCAGATGAGCTGAAGACCAAACCCACGCAGCACAGTGTCAATGAACTTCGCCGGATTGGTATCCAGCCCGACATGTTGATCTGCCGCTCAGAAGAGCCGCTGCCGCAAGAGATGCGCGACAAGATCGCCCTCTTCACCAGCGTGGCCAAGAGCAGCGTCATCAGTGGCGAGAACGTCAAGGACATCTACGAAGTGCCACTCGTCTACCGCGCCCAGGGCGTCGATGACTCAATTCTCGCTCACTTCGGTATTGAGGCCGGCCCGCCGAACCTCACCGAGTGGGAGGCGCTGGTCGAGCACGCGCGTGAGGCGCAGGCCGCTGAGCCGGTGCGCATCGCTCTGGTCGGCAAGTACATGGGCCTCCAAGATGCCTACCTCTCAGTTTCAGAAGCACTGCGCCACGGCGCCATCCACCACGGCCGCAGGATGGAAGTCGTGTGGATGAACTCCGAGAAGCTCTCCCATGAAGAGATCGAGGCACAGCTGCAGAGCTGCCACGGAGTGCTCATCCCCGGCGGATTCGGAATCCGCGGAGTCGAGGGCAAGATCCACGCCGCTCGCGTCGCGCGTGAACAGGGGATTCCGTTCCTCGGCATCTGCCTCGGTATGCAGGTTGCGGTCGTCGAATTCGCCCGCCACGTCGCTGGCTTTGATGGCGCCAACTCAACTGAATTTGATCCCGAGACGCCATACCCAGTCGTCGATCTTCTGCCAGACCAGAAGGAAGTCTCCGATATCGGCGGCACGATGCGCCTGGGCGCCGACCCCGTGAAGCTTCACGAGGGCACCCGCGCTCGCGAGCTCTACGACGAAGCCGTGATCTACGAGCGCCACCGTCATCGTTTCGAGGTCAACAATCACTTGCGCAAGCGGCTCGAGGGCAAGGGACTTGTCTTCAGCGGAACGTCTCCGGACGAGCGCCTCGTCGAAGTCATCGAGGTTCCCGAGCACCCATTCTTCATCGCTTCGCAGTTCCACCCGGAGTTCAAGTCACGCCCGCTGCGTCCGCAGCCGTTGTTCCGTGATTTCGTCGGAGCGGCAGTGGCTCACGAGCCCTCACGCACGCCTGAAGAGGCGGCCGAGGTCCTCTCGCGCGAAGTCGACACCGGTGAAATTGAGGCCGTTGACACCGACGGCTCGAACATCGCTGCCTCCGGTGGCGTCTAAGCCTCACGGCCTCGAGGTCAAGTGATGCTCAGCCTCCGGCGCGGAACGGTCGTGTCGATTGAACGGCCCGCGGCTGGTTTGCGCGGGATCGAGCGCATGGTCGTGGAGGTTGACGGCGTTGAACGCGCCGCCTACGCCGACGTCGGGATGATCGGCGGCAGCCTCGTTGGCGACGACGTCGTCGTGAACACCGAAGCGCTTGACCTCGAGCTCGGCTCTGGCGGAAGCGACGTGGTTGTCGCGAATCTCACTCGCGGGCTCGAAGGCAAGGGCGACGCCTCGCGCCACGTGATGAAACTCAACTACTCGCCGATGCAGACCGGGGTGGACCCGGTTGAGCCCGAAGTGCTTGAGGCTCCGATCGGCAAGCCGGTCGGCGTCTTCCAGCTCCACGGTCAGCTCGCGCCCGCCGTCTGGGCTGCCGTTCAGGAGCGGCCGGGAGTGAAGATTGGCTACGTCCAGTCCGGCGGCGGCGCACTGCCCGGCGCGCTATCAACCACCGTCACCGAGCTGCGCACGCGCGGGATGCTTGTCGATCACCTCACTGCCGCTCCGGCATACGGCGGCGAGGGCGAGGCGATGTCAACGATCGGCGCCCTTCATGCTGGATTGACCGAACGCGGCTGGGACTGCGCGATCGTCGGACCGGGCCCGGGCATCATCGGTTCTGGCACCGCGCTGGGTCACGGCGGAATGGTCGCGCTCGACAGCGCCCACGCGGCGCTCGCGCTTGGCTGCCCGACCGTTCTCGTCGCACGCGCCTCCAACGGCGATCCGCGGGAGCGCCATCAGGGCATCTCCCACCACACTCGATCGGTGCTCGGGCTGCTTCTTGCGCCGGTGACCGTCGGCCTTGGGCCGGGCGCGCCCGTGCCGGTCGAGCTTGAGGGTCATCGCTGGGTGCGCGCAGAGCCCGATCTCGCCGCCTACGCCGAAAGCGGCCTACCGCGACGCACGATGGGGCGCGATCTCGACGAGGACACGATGTTCTTCGAGCAGGCGTTGGCCGGCGGAATTGCCCTCGCACGTTCGGTTTCGTAACCAACTGCCGCTACTTACTGCCGTTCTAGAGTGTTCGAACGTAAGAGTTCGCGAAAAACTCCTCGTTTTGACTTCACTCCCTGAGCGCCACATCTCCGTTTTCCGCGCGGCCATGCTTCTGCTGGCCGCCTGTTTCGTCCTGCTTCTGGCGGCCGATCGTGCGAGCGCTGCTGTCTACACGGTCGATACCGCCACTGACAACGCTGGCTTGACCACCTGCGGCGCCGGGGCCGGCGACTGCTCGCTCCGCGGCGCGATCGACAAGGCCGATGCTGATATCGCGACCGACATCGTGAACTTCTCGGTGGCCAGCGTCACGATCGATTCACCGCTCCCTCAGATTCAGGAAAAGCTCACGATCGACGGCGGTGGCACGACAGTCGTTGGATCGCTGATTTACACAACATCCTGCCTGCCGAGCGAGTTCGCTTTTGACGTCACCGCAGCTCAGGTCGCCATATTCCGGCTACCGACCTACAACGTCTGCCAACGAGCGATCAAGTCGAACGTTCCCGCGCCGACGATCAGCGTCGGCCCGCGCCGCTCCGACAACACCGTCTCGCTCAACGGAGCCGCGGCCGGTGCAAGCGTGGACCTTTACAACGCTGACACTCCGGCGGTTGGTCCCGAAGCAGATGAGTATTTCGATTCGGTAGTCGCGATCAACGGCGGTTACTCGCGGCTGCTCACAACGCTGCCGGCAACCGGAGACAAGTTCACCGCGACCACGACCGACTCAAGCGGAAGGACCTCCGGCTATGCGGTGCCTGCAGTGACGCCGCCCGAGTTCACGTCACCGACACTCAACAACGCCGTAGCCGTCGCAAACAACGCCGTTCGACTCGACTTCAACGAGTCGATCAACGGAAGCATCAATGGGGCCGTCGGTGCCTTCACCCTCAAGATGGGTACGGCCAACCGCCAGATCACCAGCGTCGATGTGTCCGGAAACTCGGTGTATCTCGGAAGCGCCACCACGCCTTGGGCTGCGGGCGAGGCCGGACAGATCTCATTCACCGGCGCAGGCCGCGTCGCTGACTTCTTTGGCAACGAAGTCCTCGGCGAGCCGACAAAGACAGTCTTCGGCGGTCCGGGAAAGCTCACCCAGCCGGTCATCTCAAAGTTCCGTACGAGTCCGAACAAGTTCTGTCAACGCAAGACCTCGAAGTGCCGTCGCGGTCAGACCTATCTGTACATCACCCTCAGTGAGGATGCCCGCGTGGTGTTCAACGTCTATCGCCAGAAGGGTCGCAAGTTCGTTGTGCGGTACGTACGCAAGCTGCCCAAGGGGACCAGCAAGACCCGCCTCTTCGGCACGATCAACGGACGTACTCTGCCTGCCACCTCGCTCGTCGTGAACGCAGTGGCCGAGGACACCGCGCGCAACTACAGCGCTCCCGTTGAGGCGCCGTTCAAGGTCGTCACGCGCAAGGCGCAGCTCTAACGAGCTCGGCTCCTGCCGCGCAACGGTCGTTGCGCCGATTTGATGCGCGCAAGGGAAATCACCCGCGCCCGGCAATCAACTGCTGATGACACCACCGGTGGCACAACCCAAGAGCGCCGTAGCTCCCCGCTTTGAGGACTTGCTCCTCGAGTTCCTCCAGTACCTCGAGTTCGAGGCGCGCTCGGCTGAAAACACGCTGATCGCGTACCGCACCGACCTGATGCAGTACGGAGCATTCCTCTCGTCGATCGATCAGGATCCGCTCACGGTGAATCAGGGTCAGATCATCGAGTACCTCGAGCAGCTCGCTGGCAGCGGTGAGATCGCCGGCACGACGCTGCACCGCAAGCTTTCATCGATGCGCTCCTTCTACGTGCACCTCAGGCGCGAAGCGATCATCGACACCGATCCGACCGCAGACGTGAAGGCGCCCGCCCAGGCCAAGAAGCTGCCGACCGTGCTCAGTCGCTCCGAGGTCTCGCACCTGATCGAACAGGTCCGCGGATCCGATCCGATCGCAACACGCGATCGCGCGATGCTTGAGCTGATGTACGCATCTGGACTGCGCGTGAGCGAAGTGATCAATCTTGAAGTCTCCGACATCGATTTCGACGAAGGAATCCTGCGCACCCGCGGCAAGGGCAACAAGGAGCGCATCGTGCCTGTTGGTCGCCAGGCGCTTCTGTCGATTCGCATCTATCTGCGCGCCGGTCGCCGTGCGCTCACCAAAGACCGCCCGCAGCGGTACTTGTTCGTCAACTTTCGCGGCGGACAGCTGACTCGCCAGGGGCTCTACAAGATCGTCCGCAAATATGCCTCGGCGGCGGGCCTGTCTGACCGGATGAGCCCGCACACGCTTCGCCACACCTTTGCCACGCATCTTTTGAATGGCGGCTGCGACCTGCGTTCAGTGCAGGAGATGCTCGGCCACGCCGACGTCTCCACGACGCAGACCTACACGCACCTCTCGACCGAACGCCTCAAGGACGTCTACTTCGACGCCCATCCGCGTGCGGTCTTGCACGAACTGCGCTAGTTCCGCTGGCAGGTCGGGCAGTAGTACGTTCCGCGCCCGGCGCAGCGGATCTTCTTGATCGGTGTGTCGCACTCGGGGCAGGGTAGACCCTCGCGGCGGTGCACCAGGAACTGATCCTGAAAGCTGCCCTTGACGCCGTAGGCGTCACGGAAGTCGTCGATCGTTGCACCTTTGGCGTTGATGCCGGCAGTCAAGGCGTCCTGGATGGTTTCCGTGAGCAGCTCGGCCTGGGCCTTCGTTACGCGTGCGGCCCGCCGCTGCGGGGCCATACGGGCGCGGAACAGCGCTTCGTCTGCGTAGATGTTGCCGACTCCTGCCACTACTCGCTGATCGAGGATCACGGCTTTGATCGGCGTCTTGCGGCCGTGGGTCTGGGTGTAGAGATATGGGCCGTCGAAGAACTCGTCAAAGGGCTCCGGCCCAAGTCGCGCGCGGAGGAAGTTTTCAAGGTCGGTCGGAGTCGGGATCAGCTCGGCCGTTCCGAAGCGCCGCGGGTCGGTGAAGCAAAGACTCCCGCCTGAAGAGAGCCAGAGCTGCCCGCGCAAGTGCGACTCGGGGACTTTGTCGCCATCGGGGATGAATAGGAGATTCCCAGTCATTCGCAAGTGCATGACCAGCGCCGAGCCATCGTCGAGTTCGGCGACGAAGTACTTACCGCGACGCCCGAGCTTGATCAGCCGGCGGCCTATCAGCTTCTTCGCGAACGCCTTGACGCTGGCGGGAGCGACCCAGCGAGCATCACTCACTTCGACCTGCTCAATCACATTGCCTTCAGCGACCGGCGCAAGTTGGCGCCGGATCGTCTCTACCTCTGGAAGTTCAGGCAACGTTCAATGCTTCGCGAATACGCGGGTTGCGCAGGGCGAGAACCAGGTCTTCGAATCCGCCGATCAGCTCGTCTCCGACGAACACGAGCGGCATCGTCATGCGACCGGTGCGCTGCGCCAGGTTGACCTGTCCGTCGATGTCACCGGTCAGATCGACGTACTCGTAGTCCACGCCGTTCTGCTCGAGCAACATCTTCGCTCGAATGCAGAAGCTGCAGCTGTCCTTGGAGTAGAGAGTGGCGTTCATGAGACTCCAAATTGTATGTTCCGGAGCGGACCCGGCGGCCGCATCCACCGCGTACGCGATCATCTACGTGAATGTCCCAAACGCTCAAAACCGAGGCGATCGTCCTGCGCAAGATGCGCTACGGCGAGGCCGACAGCATTCTGCATCTCTACACGCGCGAGTTCGGGCGAGTGGGCGCGATCGCAAAGGGCGTGCGGCGCTCGAAGAGTCGCTTCGGCGGGCGCCTCGAGCCGTTCTTCCGGCTTGATCTCGTGCTGCATGAAGGGCGGGGCGATCTGATGACAATCACCAGTGCTTCGACCGTCGATCCTCACGCAGACCTGCGCACCCGCGCAGGCTCCTTGGAATCCGCAGCCATTCTCGGCGACTTCGTCTTGCGCCTTCACGACGAACGCGAGCAGAACCTTCCTGCCTACAACCTCACGGCCAACATGCTCGCCCTGCTCAACACAGACCCGCGCGCGGCGCAACGCGAGACCGGCCTGGCCTTCCGCGCGAAGATGCTGCTGGCCTCTGGATTCTCGCCCGGACTCGACTCATGCGCGCACTGCGGCGCCACAGAAGATCTCGTCGCCTTCTCGCCGCCCTCGGGAGGCATCGTCTGCCGCGACTGCCGCGAGCCCGGCGACTTCGACTTCGGCGGCGAATCCCACGCCTTCTACAGCGGTGCGCTCAAGGCACCGCTCTCGCAGGCGCCCGACGCAACGCCTGAATCGCTTCGGCAGGTTGACAAGACGATTACGGAGACATTGGCGCACCACGCGAACGTGCGGATTCGGTCGCTTGCTTAGTTGAGGGCATCGCGGGGGAGGATCGCGAGACCGTTGGAAACGAGGTCTCGCGTGTCGAACGAAACGACCGGCCACCGACAAGCTTGACCTGCGGCTGCGTAGGCGGCGTCGTAAACGGAGATTTGATGCGCTGTCGCCATAGTCGTCGCGGCGCGCATTAGGTCGGAGTCGGCACGCAGCAACCGCCCAACGCACGCAAGTTCAATCTCTGCGGCGAGCGTCACTCCAACCTCGGGTTTACTCCAACTGGCAGTTGCCACGTTCGCCACTTCGTAGAGCGTGAGGTCCAGCGCGGCGGTCTTGAAGCTGCCGGCCCTTCCGGCCGCGATGAAATCGGAAGCCTCTTGGTAGCCGGACTCTAACGGATCGAGAGCGCTCAGCCAGACGCTCGCGTCGAGCAGGAACGTGATCAATGCTTCGGTCGATTCTTCTTGATGAGTTCGACGATGTTTCCGCCTCGGGGTTCTGCCATTGCGAGGATCCGGCCGAGCGCGGCGCGCGATGCAGCGTCGCTCGCCTCGAGGTCTCCCTGGATGAGGCTCTGGAGATACCCGCTGCGCGTGGTGCCGCGGCTACTTACCTGCCGATCGGCCTCGGCGAGGAGGTCGTCGGGAATGCTGATCATCACTTTCGCCATCCCAAAATTATATACCGGTATATCCTCCGGCGCACAAGTGTTTTGGCTGTCAGAATCAACCGCATGAACCCGGCCAACCAATCGGTGAACGCAGAAACTCCCGAGGCCGTTTTCCGCTCGCGCATCGACGCTCGAGAGGACGTGATTCTCCAGCCGCTGGCCGTCCGTTCGTACCCGGCCGAACGCGAGACCCGCGAACCAGATTCACCACTGCGCACGCCCTTCCAGCGCGACCGCGACCGCATCGTCCACTCCAAGGCGTTTCGTCGCCTGAAGTACAAGACGCAGGTTTTCATTGCGCCCGAGGGCGATCACTTCCGCACGCGCCTCACGCACACGCTCGAGACTTGCGGGATCGCTCGCACCGTTGCCCGGGCGCTCGAACTGAATGAAGACCTCTCCGAGGCGATCGGGCTGGGGCACGATCTCGGCCATCCGCCGTTCGGACACATCGGCGAAGACGTCCTCTCGAAGTGCCTTCAAGAGCGCTTCGGCCGCGAGTTCCATCACAACGAGCATTCGCTTCGCACGGTCGATTCGCTCGAGCGCAACGGTCAGGGACTGAACCTCACCGAGCAGGTCCGCGACGGAATCCTCAATCACACCGGTCCGACCAAGCCGGTCTCGCTTGAGGGCCGCATCGTTCGCATCGTTGACCGCATCGCCTACATCAACCACGACATCGACGACGCGCTGCGCGCCGGCATCCTCACCACCGAGGATCTGCCGCAGAAAGAGATCGACGTCCTGGGTCAGACGCCCTCTGAGCGCATCGACACCTTGGTCAAGGATCTCGTCGCCACCTCTGCCTTGCGGAACGACATCGCTCAGTCAGACGAGATCGGTGGCGCGATGCTGCGCCTGCGCCGTTTCATGTTCCAGAACGTCTACCTCGGGCCGCAAGTGCGCGAAGAGGCCGACCGCGTCATGAATCTCGTAAAGGGCCTCTTCGCCTACTACGTAGATAACCCCGACGAGATCCCGGACGGCGAGACCGGCGACCTCGCAACCCGCGTGACCGACTGGATCGCCGGCATGACCGACCGCTACGCCTTCCGCACCTTCGAGGCGCTGAACTCGCCGCGCACCGCACGCTGATGCCACGAATCAGCGACTCATCCAAGGAGAAGGTCCGCGAGGCCGTTGACATCGTCGACCTCGTAAACCACTACACGGACCTGCGCCGCAACGGCTCGCAGTACATGGGCCGCTGCCCGTTCCACGAGGACAACTCGCCGAGCTTCTCGGTCAACCCCAGCGACAAGGTCTACCACTGCTTTGGTTGCGGAGTGGGAGGGGACGTCTTCAAGTTTGTGCAGGAGAAGGAAGGCCTCGACTTCGCTGCTTCGATCGAGTATCTGGCCGATCAGTTCAACGTTGAGCTCGAATACGAAGAGCTCGATCCCAAGGCGCAGGAGCGACAGAAAGAGCGCGAGCGGTTGTTCGAGCTTCTTGAGCGCGCGACGAAGTTCTACGAGCGCACGCTCGCTGACTCCGACGAAGCCGCCCCCGCGCGGGAGTACCTCGCGAGTCGTGGCTTCAGCCCCGAGGTCCTCGCGAAGTTTCGCGTTGGCTACTCGCCCAAGGCTTGGGACAAGCTCTTCGTGCCAGCGCTCCGCCAGGGCTTCACCGAGCGCGAGCTGATGGACGCCGGGCTCGTCCAGCACAACCGCGAGCGCAACCAGATCTTCGACCGTTTTCGCGGACGCATCATGTTTCCGCTCGCAGACAAGAAGGGCATCGTGCGCGGGTTTGGCGCGCGCGGGATGCGCGACTCAGACAAGCCCAAGTACCTGAACTCCGCCGACGGCCCCGCGTACCACAAGGGTTCTCAGATTTTTGCGATCAACCACGCCCGGCGCCCGGCCGCCGCGAAGAAGCGCGTGATCGCCGTCGAGGGCTACGCCGACGTGCTCGCCCTGCACGACGCTGGTTTCGAAGAGTCCGTGGCCGTCATGGGCACGGCGATGACCGAGCAGCAAGC
Source organism: Solirubrobacterales bacterium (assembly GCA_016185345.1). GTDB lineage: Bacteria > Actinomycetota > Thermoleophilia > Solirubrobacterales > JACPNS01 > JACPNS01. Next base: position 130,142 of record JACPNS010000012.1, read on the forward strand.
CGCAGAACTCTCCCGCATGGCCTCACGGGTATATCTGGCGCTCGACGCCGACGAACCCGGACGCCGCGCCGCACTGCGCGCAGCCGAAGTGCTTGGCGCCCACCGCGACACCGAAACGCTCGTGATCCAGGTCCCAGACGGCAAGGACCCCGACGAGCTGATCAAGCAGGGGGGACCGCAGGCATTCGAGGAAGCGATGTCCCGCGCGGTCACAGTCGCGGAGTTCGCCGTTTCGCAAGTATTTGCCGCCGGCGATCTTTCAACGGCCCGCGAGCGCGAACATGTTCTGGACGACCTGGTGCCCGTTTTCAACGCGATGGCCCCGGGCCCAGTTAAAGAGGAGCAAATGCTCGTCGCGGCGGATCGACTGGGCATTTCCGAGGGCGTACTTCGTGAATCGCTGCGTGAACGCGCCCAGAACGCGCCCATGCCCCGCCCGCAGGCCCCACAAGAGATTGAGCCGCCTCCTGCGTCCAAACCGGTCAAGAATGATCCACGAGAGCGTTCCGAGCGTATTTTCCTCGCACAATGCCTCTCGAACGCGCCAGTAGGTAGGGATTACCTAGAGCGCTTGCAAGATGACGACCTTTCGACGCCGCTGATGAGGGAATTACGGGATCATCTGCGAAATAACGCCGAAAACCCGCTTGCGAACCTGCGAGAGCTAAAGCCTGAGCTGCAGAGTGCCGTTACAGAAGTAGCGATGCTTTCCGAAAGGGAACACGCCTCTGCAGAAGTCATCCAGCTTGGATTCTTGCTGATTGAGAAAGCCGGGCTCGACCGAAAAATAACCGGAGCACCCGGGGACCAAAAGGCCGAGATCGAACTCAAAAGGCAAGAGTTGATTCGCAAGATCGGTGAACTTTCCGCAGAGTTCGCGTGAGCCCGGGGGGAATCCCCACCCTCCACCCGACACGTATGTGATCCGGGTAATCGGATCTATCGCGCCCCCGCAGATGATTCGACAAGCAGCAGAGACCACGGCCAATGAGCCAACCGAAGTCGGCACCCCACCGGCGCTCAGCATCTTGCCTGCCTTTGATGACAAGAAGCTCGACCTCACCCCGGGCGAGAGCCGTGAGGCGATCGACACCGTCCATCTTTATCTGAAGGCAATCGGCGAGCGCAAGCTGCTCTCGGCCGAGGATGAAGTTCGTCTGGCGAAGCGAATCGAGCGCGCCGACAACGAGGCCAAGAACATCATGATCGAGGCCAACCTGCGCCTGGTCGTGAGCATCGCAAAGCGCTACAACGACCGCGGCGTGTCATTGCTGGACCTGATTCAGGAAGGCAACGTTGGCTTGATGCGAGCTGTCGAGAAGTTCGACTGGCGCCGTGGCTACAAGTTTTCAACCTACGCAGCATGGTGGATTCGTCAGGGCATCACCCGCGCAATCGCCGACCAGGCGCGCACCATTCGCATTCCGGTGCACCTGCTGCAGAACGTGAACAAGGTTGCGGCCGTGCGCCGACGCCTCGTTCAGGAGCTCGGTCGCGAGCCTTCGATCGAGGAAGTCTCCAAAGAAGTCGACATGCCCGACGCCGACGTGAAAAAGCTCATGGAACTCTCCGCCGACGCCATTTCGCTGGAGACCCCGATGGGCAGCGACGAGGACGCCGGAACGATCGGCGACATGGTCGAGGACGACTCCGAACAGGCGCCCGAAGAAATCGTCGCCGAACGGTTGCTTTCAGAAGACATTGATGTGGTGCTTGGCCAGCTTGGTGACCGCGAACGTCGCGTGATCGAGTTGCGTTATGGCATCAGCGGCGACGAGCCGCTGACTCTGGTGGAGATTGGAAAGTTCATCGGAGTGACACGAGAGCGCGTCCGCCAGATTGAGATTGCGGCTATTGAGAAGTTGCGTCGTGGTGGCGAGACTGAGCGTCTTCGTCGGCAGTACGGCTGAGCCCGGCTACTTGGAATCGAAGCCCAAGCGGTGGGTGCCTGCAATTCGAGCTGCTCGGATCGGCGAAACACCTGCCTCGTTCGCAAAATGCGGCCAGTCCAGCACCGCATCAATTACCTGTTCCAGGATCTCTTCCCACTGACCGCGCTTGAGCAAGGCGCTGTTTGCGCACTGGCGAAAATCATCGAGGACGAAGCCGTCGCGTTTGTCGTTGATCGTCATCTGATGCATCCGCGTGTACTGCTTGCCCGGGTTGTACGAATACGTCACGTCGTAGGCCGGGGAAAGAGACCACTCACCGTCTGAGTTCATCAGAAAAGAGATGTTCTTGACGTGATCATCCTGGTTTCTAGCGACAACGTTGAAGAGCATGCGGCGGAACTGTTGCTCGCGCGCTTCGGCGCCGATGTCAAGTTGCCGAATCGTCAACAGGGCCTGCTCATACGAATACGCGCCATCGAGATTGAAGTCAAAGTGGCATAGTCCGCCCAGACTCTGTTGGTGGATTTTGGAACCGTCCTCCGTCCGATCGAATCGGCGCGTCATGAAATGCGAACGGTCGGCCTCTTTGAAGATCCGACACTCGGTCATCTCGATGCCTGCGGCTTTCGCCATCAAGTAGTAGGCGTACTCGATCAGTCCGTAGCCCTCAGGCTCATTCAGTTCACGATCCGCGAGGGCTCCCGCTCCATCCAGCTTGATCAACCAGTACCCGAAGCCGTCGCCGGCATCGACCTGACCCGACCTCACCTCGTTGGTGTCTGGATTCCACGCGATCAACGCCTTGGCGCGCGCGCCGCCAGCGGAAGTTCCGACTTGCAGGATGTCCTCGGCTGCATCGGGTCCGTCGAGCTCGGTGGCAAAGTCTTCGCGCTCGGACAAGATGTCGGCTGCGGCCGAGCGAAGTGCCTCGATGTCGAGGCTGTGGTTCTCGTCGGCGGTTGGGCCTGTCGCGGGAACAAACTCAAGCGCCCCCATTGCTCGCGCGCCAACGTAGCTGAGTCGATCGGTGGCTGTCAGCGATTCCGGAGGAGTGCCGCGCGCGGCGAATCGTCGATCGATGACCAGGTTTCCGAACTTGTCAGGCAGAGCGTCCGCCAGTAGGCCTGGAAGCCCGCGAAAGGCATCGCGTCCCAGGGTTGGAAAGCTGTACGGGCCGGGACGGAGCGGCATCTGGATGGGGGAGAGGTCGGGCCCCTCGGCGACGAACTCGGGAGTGAACTCGAATGTCGCGATGGAGCTCGGCGACTCTTGGAAGGCGGCGCCAACACGACGACCCTGGTAGCGAATCTCAACTGGAGTCATCGCGTGCTGTCGCTCCGCTTGGCGCGCTTGCGTTCGCCGACTGCGTCCTCGAGCATCTTCAACGGACTCGGTTGGGGAGCGGGGACGGCAACCTCGAGATTGTCGATCATCCGCAAAGCGCGTAGGACGCGAATCAGATTCCGCGATTGCACCGAGCGCCCGGCCTCGATCGCAGCAACGGTGTCTCGACCGACCCCGGCCTCACGCGCAAGGTCGTTCTGAGCGATATCACGCTCAATTCGGATGCGAGCGATGCGCTGACCCAGCTCATGGAGAACGGCATCGTCGGTCTGAAGGTTGTCGAATCCAGGCGTCATGCCAAGATAATAACGGAAAAAACCGACTTTAAGTCCAAATATTTAGATAATGTAGGAAAATACCGACATTACATACTAAAAGCTGACGCTGTCGTTACGATCTGAGCTCCCCGGGTTGGACTCGAACCAACGACATTTCGGTTAACAGCCGAACGCTCTACCAGCTGAGCTACCGGGGAATGCGGTGAGAAAGATACCAGTGCGGTCTATGCGGCTTTGGTCGCAGTGAATGCCATGATTTCGTCTGCTGCTGCCTGCGCAGCATCGTGGGCACGCGCCCAGTCGGCCAGCGCCTTGACCCGGTGGCCATAACTCGGGTCGGCGAGCAATTTCTCCACAGCGGCGGCGATCGTTTCGCTGCTGATGAAGCGGTTGGGGACCGAGACGCCGACCTTCGCCCAGCGGATGCGCGCCGCGTTCTCGTACTGGTCACCGCTGGCCGGGGCCACGACAACCGCAGCACCGGCGCTGAGCGCGCGCATGATCGTGCCGTGGCCTCCGTGGCAAAGCACGACGTCTGCCGCGGGGAACATCTGGCTGTAGGGCCCCCAGTCGACCACTGAGGTGTTCGCGCCGGGATTCAGTGGCCTGGCAGGCTCGCGACCGTTCTTGGCTGCAAGGACGCGCACAGGTAGGTCTCGCAGACCCTCGACGGCGGATGTGAGCATCGTGTGCTCGATGTCCTGAGCCGTGCTCGGGGCGACCACGACGAGCGGGTCGTCTCCCTGCGGGATCGAAACTGGCTCGGAGGGCGGCTCCCACATCACCGGGCCGATCACCTTGACGTGGCCGGGCCACTCGCGTTTGGGCTCGAGCTGTGGAAACGTCCCGACGAGGATGAGGTTCTCAGAGAGCGCGCCGTGGACTTTTTCGAGCGGCGGCAGGCCGACGACTTCGCGAGTCGCGTTGAGCTCGACGCGGCCATACTCGAGACCGGCCCGTTCAAATCGATGCAGCCAGCGAAAGATTGCCTTGGCCGGCCTCGTCTCGGCCGGGGACCATCCCGATCCGAACGGGACGGACTCGGGTCCCGTCGCGTGCCAGAAATGGGGGACGTTGGTGATGAACGGGATCCCACAGATCTCAGCAGTGAGTGAGCTCGCGAGCGTGAGCACGTCTCCCACGATCACATCCGGCCTCCATTCGCGAACCACATCCGTGAGCTGCGCTGTCGCCAACGCCGCCGCTTCCTGAAGGTCGGGGATCTTCCCGTCTTCGAGGACGTCGAACTTCGGCGCCTTCAAGAACTCCGCGCCGGCGTTGACGATGTGATCCTCCCAGCGGAACCACGTATGCACGCCGACCTCGCAGCCCGCCGCAACCAACTTCGTGGCGATCGCGATCATCGGGAATGCGTGGCCCGGCTCGCCGATCGTGACGAGCAGGATGCGTGGGGGGCGGCTCACGCCTGAGAAGCTAGAGAACGCCGGCTTGTTCGGCTGCTGCGGCGACCGTGGTGAGGATCTCTTTGCGGCCCTCATGGTCGGCCGCCATGGGGACGACCATCAGGTTGTCGGTGCCGATGTCGTTGTAGGCGGCGATTCGGTCGGCGATGCGGTCCTTGTCTCCGACCAGCGACACGAGGTCGATCAGTTCAACCGGGATCGCGGCAGCGGCGTCGTCGTATTTCTTGTCCAGATACAGATCCTGGATCTTCTTGGCGTCTTCCTCGAAGCCGTAAGAGGTGACGAGCGCGTTGTAGAAGTTCTTGCCGCGCGCGCCCATGCCGCCGACGTACAGCGCGATCAGCGGGCGGATGCGGTCGCGAAGCTCATCGATGTCGCCACGGCCGACGGCCGTGAATATCGAGGGCGAGACCTCGATGTCGTCGATCGAGCGCCCGGCGCGCTCGGCGCCTTCTTTGAGGTTGGCGTTCAAGTAGTCAGCGTGCTCGGGTCCATAGAGATACGGGAGCCAGCCGTCGCACAGTTCCCCGGCAAGCGCGGTGTTCTTCGGGCCAATCGCCGCAAGGTAGATCGGGATGCGCTCCTGGATCGGCTTGGTCATCAGCTTGAGCGGCTTGCCCAGGCCATCTGGGAGCGGGAGCTTGTAGATCTCGCCCTCGAACTCGACGTATTCACGGGCGAACATCTTGCGCAGGATCTCGATGTATTCGCGCGTGCGCTGAATCTGTTTGGCGAAGGGCTGACCGTGCCAGCCCTCGGCTACTTGCGGTCCGCTTGACCCGAGGCCCATCACGAAGCGGCCGTTGGAAAGGTTGTCGATCGTCGTCGCCGTCATCGCGGCGTTGCCGGGCGTGCGACCGGGGATCTGGAAGATCGCTGAACCGAGGCGGATCTTGTCGGTTTTGCTGGCGAAATACGCCAAGGGCGTCGCGGCGTCAAAGCCGTAGGCCTCCGCTGTCCAGATCGAGTCGTAGCCAAGCGCTTCGGCGTCCTGTGCGGTCTGCGCCATTCCGAAGAGCTGCTCCTGGTTGACTGCGTATCCAGCCATAACTCCGAGCTTCATGACAAATCCTCCGGTGTGGTTAGAACAGGTCGTCGCCGACGCGTTCGAAAATGATTTCTGGAACTCGAACCTGCGGCGAGAGCTGCAGAAGCCAGAGCACTGCGCTTGAAAGATCTTCTGGGCGGATCATGTCCTCGCCCTTGACTCCGCCGGCCTTGGCGAACTCCGTCATCGGTGTTTCGACGAACGCCGGGGAGAGCGCCGTGAAGCGGATGCCCTCGTTCTGGAATTCCTTGTGCATGCCGTTGGTCCAGTTGGCGACGGCCGCCTTTGTTGCTGCGTAGAGCGAAAGCCACGGCTGTCCGTAGCGGCCAGCAATGGAGGCGAGGTTGAACACGTGCGCCATGCCGTTCTCGTTCAGCTTTGTGGCTTCCTTCAGGTACGGCATCGCTTCGCGCGTGACGATGATCATCGAGCGGATGTTCACCGCTAGCTGCATGTCGATGAACTTGGTGTCGTAGCCCTCGAGCTGGCCTCCGATACCAACGCCTGCGCTGTTCACGAGCACATCGATGCGTCCGAACTTCTCGACGTGTGCGTTCACCAAGGCTATGAGGGCATCTTCCTGATCGGCCGGAGCGACGACATCGTTGACCTCGATTCCGCCGGAGCGGAGGTCGTCGCCGGCGGCGCGGAGCTTGTCCTCACGGCGGCCGCTGATCGTCACGGCGTAACCGGCGTCGCCAAGAGCTTTGGCAATCGCAAATCCGATTCCGCTCGATCCCCCGGTGATGAGTGCTGCGCGCTCCGCCACGACGTGCGGCATCATAACGTGAATGAGTGACCCGATGGCAGAACTGACCCAGCGCTTCAAGGCCGAGGCTCTCGACCGCACCGACCAGATCGAGATCCTTCTCAGCTCGCTTTCGTCGGCAGCCGATCCTGCCTTGATCTGCGACGAGATTCGCGATCAGGCCCACAAGCTCAAGGGAGCTGCCGGGGTCTTCGGATTCCACGACTTCAAGGAGCGGTCGGCCGAAGTAGAAGAGGAAGCGTCGGCGCAGGCTGGCGCCGCAGATGGCGAGACGGCCTACGGCGCGCTGGCCCCGGTCGTCGGTGAACTGCTTGCCGTGATACCGGCGCAATGAGGCTTACCTAAGCGGGTTTTGCCGCTACCGTCAAGTGCATACTTAGAACCAAGCGAACCACCCAACAGGAGAAGTAGATGCTCAAGGATTCAGTACAGACCGCCCTGAACGATCAGGTCAAGCAGGAGTTCTACTCCGCTCACGTCTACCTCTCGATGTGCGCATGGTTCGAGGATCAGGGCCTGCCCGGGTTCGCCAGCTGGATGCGCATGCAGTACCAGGAAGAGCTCGGCCATGGCATAAAGATCTTCGACTTCATCAACGACCGCGACGGCAAGGTAATAATCGAGGGCGTCGAGGCTCCTCCTACGAGCTGGGCAAACCCTCTCGCAGCTTTCGAGGCCGCTTACGAGAACGAGAAGGCCGTCAGCGCGTCAATCGACGATCTGTACAACCTCGCCGACGGAGAGCGCGACCACGCGACCAAGGTCATGCTGCAGTGGTTCATCACCGAGCAGGTCGAAGAAGAAGCGTCGACCAAGCAGGCGGTCGATCGCTTGAAGCTTGCTGGTGACGACAGTTCCGCGATGCTCGTGCTTGACGAGCAGTTCGGTAGTCGCACGACCGCTTAAGTATTGCCGCCTTCGGCGAAATCGATGTCCTCCTCCGGCTCGTCGCCTGATTCGTCGCGATACGGAGGGGGCTTCGTTACGCCGTCGAGCGTCGCCAGGCAGATCAGCGGGGTGATGATCCAGGCGAGCAGTAGCAGCGGAGAGAGGAACTGAGCAAACGGGATCACCGCGGCGACTGCAAGCAGCGTGATCGTTCGACGCTTGGGGAACGCGTGGGTGATGCGCGAGTTGAATACGGCGTTGCCAAACATATAGAGGCAGACTCCTCCGACCGCAACGGCCGTCAGCTCGGGATTGACCTGCCCGGTCGGGTGCGCGATGACCTTTTCAGCGGCGACGGCGTACGCGATGATTCCGGCGATCATCGGGATGTGGAAATAGGTGTAGGCGCGGCCCATCCCGCCCGGGTTCTTCGAATGCTCGAAGATTTCGGCCGCCTTGCCGGCACGCGAGAAGTAGACCCACCACATCATCACGCTCGTGGAGAAGGTCAAGGCAAATGCCAGGGCCAACGGCGCCGTCAATTCCTTTTCCTTGGCGAGGGTTCCGCCGATGAGCAGGATCGACTCACCGAGCGCAATGATCACAAACAACTGACAGCGCTCTGCCAGATGTCCGCCGGAAATGTTCCAGACCTGCGTACTTGAAGCACCCAGCCGCGGCACTCGGTAGCCAAGTGCCGGTGCCGAGCTGTCGATCAGGACAGCCACCGACCACAATAGGAGCTGGGCATCACCTTGCAAGAACCCGCCGACTATCCAGAGCGGCGCAGTGAGCAGTGCCCAGATCGTGATGCGCGAGAAATTCTCGGCCTGCTCGTTCCTGCCGAGCATGAAAAGGCACAGCCCACTACGGCCAACTTGGATGACGACGTAGGCGATCGCAAACCATTCGGAGCGGCCGTCCCAAGCCTCTGGAATGGCCGCGGACATCACGAGACTCATGCCCATCAGGCCGATCAGCATCAGTCGAACGGGTAGGCGGTGCGGATCAAACCAGTTGGTGATCCAAGTCGTGTCGATCCAAGCCCACCAAATCGCCACCGTGAGGATTCCGGTCTGAAGTGCACCGCGCCATGTCAGGTCCTCAAGCAGGAGGTAAGAGAGCTGGGTGATCGCAAAGACGTATACGAGGTCGAAGAACAGCTCGAGTGTCGAGACCTCGGTTCCTTCTTCGCGATCGCGAAGAGCGTGGACTCGCTGGCCCTCGAGGCCAGGCTTCAGGTCTGCGAATGCTGCACTCACTCGACGGGGGTCAGCTTCCCGCTGTGCACGTCGAAGATGAACTCGCCGACCTCGGTGCCGTCGGGGAGCAGCTTGCAGTCGCGGATCTTCTGCGCGTCCTTGTGCAGCGTGCTTGTCTGGTCGTCGATCGTGAGAAAGTCGAGATCGCCGATTGATTCGCCGGTCTGGGTCTCGACGATGCTCGTCAGTGAATCCTGAGTGTTGTTGGCGACGCCGCAGTCGGTGTGCTGGATCAGCGCGATGCGGTTGACGCCCAGGGCGTGCGAGGCGATGATCAGTGTGCGCAGCACGTCATCGGTGACGCGGGCGCCGGCGTTACGAATGACCTTCGCGTCGCCCGGGATCAGGCCGAATGCTTCGAGCGGGTCGATGCGCGTGTCGATACAAGTGACGATTGCGAGGCCTCGGCGTGCGCGGCCATTCGCGAGTTCCGAGTGGTCTGCCGCGTAGGCGGAGTTGGCGGTGAGAATGTCAGTGAACGGCATGGGCCGCAGAATTTAGCGAGCGTGAACGACTTTTGGCCAGCTCGAACTTCAGGTAGCGGGCGCTGTCCCACGCTGCCTCGTCGAGCTAACCAGGAAGCGGGGATTGCGGTCAAACAGACAGCGGTCCGCTCAAGGATTAGCCTGCCCGCGGGGAGCTAGCTCTTGGCTCGCTTACGCAGATGCGGCACAAGCTCGCGCTTGCGCAGTCGCATCGAACTCGGCGTGACCTCGAGCAACTCGTCGTTCTCGAGGAAGTCCATGTTCTGCTCAAGGCTGAACACGGTCGGCGGGGTCAACTGGACGACGCCGTCTGATGCCTTGGAGCGCATGTTGGTCAGCTGCTTGGACTTGCAGACGTTGATCTCGAGGTCGTCACCGCGGCTGTTGAGGCCGATGATCTGACCGGCGTAGACCTTCTCGCCGCCGCCGATGAACACCACGCCGCGCTCTTCTGCGTTCTGGAGCGCGAACGGGGTGGTGGTGCCCTGCTCAAACGCGATCAGAGCGCCGTTGCGCTGTTGGTCGAGCGACGGACCGAGCGGCTGGTAGCCGTTGGTGAGCGAGTTCATCACTGCGGTGCCCTTCGTGTTGGTCATAAGGATTCCGCGCACACCGAGCAGAGCTCGGGTGGGAAGTTCGTAGGTCAGACGGGTGATTCCGCCGGCGAGTGTGTGCTGCTCCTTCTGCACTGCGCGGCGGCTGCCGAGCTCGGTCTGGACGGCGCCGACGTGTTCTTCAGGAACTTCTACGACGAACTCCTCGACGGGCTCGAAGGTTTCGCCCTCGATCTCCGTGGTCACGACCTGCGGGCGGCCGATCTCTAGCTCAAAGCCTTCGCGGCGCATCGTCTCGATCAGGACTGACAGGTGCAACTCGCCTCGTCCAGAGACCAGGAAGCCCTTGTCCTCCTGCTCGACGCGCAGACCGACGTTGGTCTCGAGCTCGCGAGCCAGGCGGTCACCGATCTGGCGCGAGGTCGTGAAGTCGCCCTCTGTGCCCTTGAACGGGCTGGTGTTTGGTCCGAGGTAGATCTGCAGGGTCGGTGCTTCGACCTCGATTGTCGGGAGCGCCTCTGGATTTTCGGCGTCGGCGATGGTTTCACCGATCTGCGCGTCGCCGACTCCCGTGAGCTGGACGATGTCCCCGGCGATTCCGCCGTCAACCGGGAAGCGCGCGACGCCGTGTGACATGAAGACCTCGCCGACGCGGGCCTTTGTGTGTTCTCCCTCGCGGTTGATCAGCACGACCTGATCGGCCGCCTTCACCTTGCCGCGGGTGATGCGGCCGATCGCGTACTTGCCCTTGAAGTTGTCCCAGGCGAGAGCCGTGACAAGCATCTGGAACGCTCCGTCAAGCTCGACCCGTGGCGCGGGGATGTACTCGATGATCGCGTCGAAGAGCGGCTTGAGCGTCGCTTCTTCCTGGGGGTTGTCCGGAACTTTGTCCCAGGCCTTGCCCTCGCGACCGATCGCGTAGAACTCGGGGTAGTGGAGTTGGTCGTCGTCGATTGCGAGTTCCAGGAAGAGGTCAGCGAGTTCGTGCTCGACTTCGTCGATGCGGCTGGCCGATTTGTCGATCTTGTTGATCACGACGATTGGCTTGAGGCCGTTCTCGAGTGCCTTGGTGAGCACGAATTTGGTCTGCGGCATCGGGCCTTCTTGTGCGTCCACGATCAGCAGACATCCATCGGCCATGTTCAGCGTGCGTTCGACCTCACCTGAGAAGTCGGCGTGGCCGGGCGTGTCGATGATGTTCAGGCGATATTCGCCGTATTCGACGGCCGTCACCTTGGCGGTGATGGTGATTCCGCGCTCTTTCTCCTGATCACCTGAGTCCATGATCAGGTCCTGCTGCATCTCGGCCTGATGGGCACCAAAGATCTGGGACTGCTTGAGCATGTGGTCGACGATCGTGGTCTTACCGTGGTCAACGTGAGCGATGATCGCGAGGTTGCGGATCTGGGCCGGAGAGTGTCCGGAAGTGGGGGAGAGGCCGTCATTCATGGCCGTGAGGATAGTTGTCGGCGGGTTTCAGAGCAAAACGCTGTTGGGCGGCGGCTCTTCACCTCTGCGATCGGCCTTGTCGCGGCGAAGGGATTCTTCGGCGATCTCCATCAGTTGATTTCCCGTCTGTGCGGTGGACCAGGCGGCACATCCGACGCTTCCCGTGACGGGGATCTCGTGCTGACCGACGAGCTCGCTGTGCTGGATCGCCTCGGCGCAGCGCGCGCCGAATGTGGTCAGCGCGCGGCCGCTCAAGCCGTGAACGATCAACGCGAACTCGTCGCCGTCCACGCGGTACACGCGTGAAGAGCCGGCGACGTCGCTGAGGCGCGTGGCAACGCTCTTGAGCACCTCGTCTCCGCCGCGATGGCCGGCCAAGGAGTTGGCACGTCGGAAGTTGTCGAGGTCGAGGACGATCAGCGCCGGGAGCGGGGAATCGGGATCTGCCTGCCGACGGCGAAGGGCATCATCAAGATCGTTGCGAAGGGCGTAGATATTCGGCAGCTCGGTCAGCTGGTCACGGGTTGCGGAATTTCGGATCACCGAGAGCGACTCCTGCTGCAGTCTTCCGCTGTACTGCATCACCGCAGTGATCAAAAGCATGCCAGCGATGATCGTCACGAATCGGGTTTCTTCGACCTCGCCGTGGCCGCCGAAGGCCCAGAAGCTGATGACGTAACTGACCAGCAGGATCGCGACGCGCGGATATGCACGGTCGCGACTGAGCGATTGGGCGTAGAAGGCGACTGGGAGCATCAGCACGATCTGAATCGGGCTGCTTGCGCCTCCTGTGGACCAGGCCGCTGGGAGAGCCCATGAGAGCGTCGCTATGTCGATCGCGCGGGCAAATCCGTACGAGGGTCCAGTTCGACGGCTGTACTCGGTCACAAGCCCCCAGAACACTCCGTAGGCCGCGAGTGCGGTAGCTGCGACGGGAATGCTGTACGGCGTGTCCACCCAGGCAACGGCGAACATCAGCGTCGAGATCGTGAACCAGTTGAGCGCGCCGAGTTTCATCCGTTCGTTGACGTCAACTGCGCGGCGAGGCGCGTCCTGGAAGCGGGCGGCGCGGAAGCGGTGGCCGGCGTCCGCAGTTGTGACGCCGTCGATCTCGTAGGGCGGCGTGACAGCGGGCGACTTCTCTTCGAACATTCGGCGGTCGGCCGCGTCGAGCAGGTCTGCGGCCTTGACACCATCGTGGGGGTAGAGCGCTCCGCCGATCGATACCGAGATCTGGGGCAGGCGACCGCGAACGATTTCGTTGTGTCGCTCGATGCCGCGCTCGAACTCTTTGCGCCAGCGGTTCAGATCGCCCTCGCGACCGCCGGGGATCACGACTGCGAACTCATCGCCGCCGATCCGAGCGACCTGATCGTTCGGACCGGATGCGCTCAGCATCAAGCGCGCCATTCGCACGATCATGCCGTCGCCGGTTTCGTGGCCGAAGACGGTGTTAGCGCCCTTCAGGCCGTTCATGTCGGCCATCACGACTGCAAAGTGTTGGCCGTCGCGCCGCGAGAGCTCCTCGAGGTACTGCTCGAACGAGCGCAGGTTTGCGACAGATGTGAGTGGGTCTGCGAGAGCGAGGAAGGTGACGGCGCGCTCGAGCGTGTTCTCGGTTCGGCGCTGCGTGATCAGGGCGACTGCCACCACCCACATCACCGCGAGCAACGAGATCAGAAGCAGCCACGTGTAGTCGAACATTGTCGTCTCGCTCAGCGCGAGCGTTGCGACAGCCATCAGCGTGAACTCGGCTACGTTCGCGATCGCCTGCGAGCGCGGCATCAGGTACGCCGCGTAGTAGGTGGTGAGGATGAACCAGAAGAGGTACGGACTGTTCGTGCCGCCCGTCACCGAGCACTGGTACAGGATCACGAGGCTCGCGTAGGTGAGAACGCACTGCTCCACGATCACGAACTTCGAGGCATCGAGCCGTGGATAGACGATGGCAGTGAAAATCAGTGCCGCAATGACAAGGCCGATCGTGATCCAGAATGAGCCGGTCGGCATCGAGAGTCCGATCGGGCTGACCTGGTTGAGGGCGTCGGTGACAAGCGCGGTGCTCCAGAGGACAAGCGATGTACGCGTGCGGAGCTCCAGGCGGGGCGGTGTTGCCAGCGCTTGGCGCAGGTAGCCCTGACCGTTGAAGGCGGCGACGGGGTCGTTGGCCTGGTCGGTGTCGAGACCGAGTTCAGTCGGACGCACGCGCCAGTCGGCGCTGCCTCCGAGCAGCGACATCAAGTCATGCTGAAGCGCCCATGAGCGGAATGGCCGATGGGCGGCATTCTCCCGCTCTTGTGCTGTACCTGTGGCCAATGGTCCCCGAAACTAAGTAAGTCAATGATACGGGTTTGGCCGTTTGGCGGATTGGACGAAAGTGGGGCGGACGAGTGGAGCGGGTAGGACTCGAACCTACGACATCTGGCGGAGCATGAGTCCTTTGCTCTCTTTCTT